>CAZUEG010000011.1:0-11173 GCA_964619495.1 uncultured Candidatus Saccharibacteria bacterium
ATTCTCGCCTTATTGACGGGCGAAACGACCATCTGGGCAGTGATGATCACCCCGCCCGTGACTGGTATTCTGTCCCTCCAGACTCTCGAGGGCCTGGGGTGGATCTTCCTCGCCCTGATTGCCAGGACGGGGATTACCAGTTTCAAGGCCGTAGAGTGGGAGTACTCCCGTTTGTAGGCCGATTAGTTGCCAAAAGGTCCGATCTCGCAGTCGGACCTTTTGTTTTAAGCAAAAATTGTGCAAGGTCTGACCTTGCACAATTCGCAGGGTCGGACCCTACAATGTTAATTAATTGGTAAGTTATTCGGATTCAAATGGAAAACCTCGGCACCGTGAGGCACCGAGGTTTAGGATCACGCCTCGTTGATGTGTCCGCCGATATCGGCGGCAAGGCGTCAGAGCCAGCGGCCAAGCCGGATTAGGGCTGACCCGACCCCGGCCCGGAAGGCCGGATTGACGAGGAGCGCCGGACCGGCGCATACCACGATCGTAATCCGGCTAATAACAATGGCGGCCAGGCCGCCAATATCGCGAAAAGGCGGGTAAAACCCGTCCTCTTCTAGGCGTCGGCGGTTGCCGACGCTGGCCAAAACGAGAATGAAGGCGCCGGCGGCAATCCATGCCGCCACGCCCGCCGCGATAATGTTATCGTACATTGCTACCTCCTGGCATTATTATATCTCAATAATACATTTTTGTCAAAAACAAAAAAGCCAGCTTGCGCTAGCCTTTTAGTCGTGGGATTCGTCGTGGAGAAAAGCAATCGCCAAAACGATTCCCGCTACGGGCAGTCCCCGTTCACCGTCGATAAAGATCAACGATCCGGTGACTCCAATAAGGACAAAGAGAACCCGCAGGACAATTTTTCGTTTCACTCTTCCCCCTTTCGTGATTATAAGTTGCCATAGATTGTTTGTTCCGTCAAATTATAACTGCCAATCAGTTGGCGGCAAAGAAGTTTGCTCTCTGCGGAAACGGTAATCATCATAATTACCGAGATATTCGGTCAACATGCCGTCTTTAATTTCCCATATTTTGTTGCATACCTTGTTTAATACATAGCGGTCGTGGGAAATAACTAAAATCGTGCCGGCATACTCTTTCAAAACCTCGGTAACCGCCTCTTTGCTTGATAAATCCAAATGATTTGTCGGTTCGTCTAAGAGTAGAAGATTGTTGGGGATAATTATCAGTTCCGCCAAGGCTACTTTTGCCAGCTCTCCGCCGCTTAATCGGCTTATTTTTTTCTTTACCTCGTCTTGGGTGAACAATAGCCGTCCCAAAACATTACGGATTCTTTCTTCTTTTTCCGTGGTTTTAGCGGCAATTTCGTCCAAAACGCTTTTTTTCGGATCCAGCTCTTCGTGAGCTTGGGCGTAATATCCGGGAATTATTTTTTCATTCAAACGGACTTTTCCTGTAACCGGAGGAATGATATTCATTATCGTTTTCAAAAGGGTCGATTTCCCGATTCCGTTATTGCCGATGATGCCGATTTTATCGCCCCACATCGCTTCAATGATTTGCGGTATAGAAAACAGCGCCCGTCCTTTCGGGCCGATAACTGCATTATTAATTGATAAAACTTTGGTGCATATTTTTGGCCCGACATCAAAACGGATTTTAATCTCTCTTGTCGATGTTGGTTTTTCCAGAATTTCGACTTTCTTAAGTTCTTTAATCCGGCTTTGGACGCGCGCCGCTGTCGCCGCGTTATAGCGGAACCGGCTGATAAATTCTTGCTGTTTCTTCAGATATCGCTGTTGTTCGCTATATTCTCTTTCGGCGGCTTCTAATCGCCTTTGTTTTTCTTCGACATAGTCCGAGTAGCGGCAATAATATTTTTCCAGGCCATCGGGAGTTAATTCAAATGTCTTATCGCACACTTTATCAAGAAAGTACCGGTCGTGGGCAACACAGATAATCCCTTTCTTCCAGCCCGACAAAAACTGTTCAAGCCACTCAACAGTTTCGATATCCAGATGATTTGTCGGTTCGTCGAGTATCAGCAGGGTGGGGTCGAAAACCAGCGCTTTGGCGAGCGCCAGTTTCGTCCTCTCTCCTCCGCTTAATGTTTCCACCTTTCTTTTCCAGGATTCTTTTTGAAAATCAAAATCAATTAGCAATTCCTCAATCAGTCCCTGATAGTTATACCCGCCCGAGCAATTATATTTTTCCATCGTTTCCAGGTAATTAGTTGCTTCCTCGTCAGACAGCCTGTCGGCTTTTTCTTTTTCTTCGTATGCGGCTTTTTTCTCAATCAAACCGGCCATCTTCAGATTTGCCGAATGGATTTCATGGTACACGGTATTTTTGAGCGATTCCCAGCGTGTTTCTTGGGGAAGGTAGCCGATTCTCAATCGTTTATCTTTAGATATTCGGCCACTATCGGCTTCCTCAATACCAACAAGAATTTTTAACAGCGTTGACTTCCCCGTGCCATTATTGCCGACAATGGCAATTCGATCGTCATGATTAACCGTCATCGTTACATCAGAAAATAGTTGGCGGTCATGAAATGCTTTAGCCAGGCCACTAACAGTGATTAGTGACCCCTTAAACGATCCCGACTTGGCGCTAAAAATTGTCTTAAATACCTTAATCTTTTTCCCTGATAGGGCGGATACGTTCCGGTTCGTTTTTTTCATGATTAACTATTCTATCTTTAGCCGTACCGTTCTACAAGGAGAGGGCATATAATAACAAAAATCTCACCGACGGTGAGATTCCTGTTTTTAATATGGTTCCATAATCTCTTTGCCCTGTGTCACATAAATTTAATTACCGGTTACAGTAAATACCCAATGGTATCAGATTCAGCATTTGTTCGGTAAAGAATATTACCTTCGCTGCGATTTAACTGCTTATCGTTCAATTTTACCGTCTGATTAATAGCCAATGACCAAGACAAAACACAATATTTGTTTTTTAAATTTTATTGAGGTGGATTTTTGTTCAGCATATATGTTTTATTAACTTATAATTTTTCCCTTTCCACCCATTACTACGCAGGGGAAAAATATTTCTTTCAGCTTATCACCAAGGATATATTTCATTGGCGATAAATCGGTCGCTATCGCCAATTCTCTCTTTTTCGCCAATCATTCTTATTAAATTGTCTTTTTGGATCAAGTGCTTGTCAAAACAACAGGCATGGATTAAAACGATCCACGGCTTTCCATGAAAGTCAGTAAGACGGAATTCTTCGATACTGCCAACTGCTGTAATCCGACCGGCCAACAACCCCTTGTCGGGATTATTCCATTCGTCTTTACGGTCGTATGTTAAATAATGGTAGGCCGGTATCTGGCAGGCCATAAGCTCATGAAGCTCGGAATCAAAGCCCCGGGAATATATTACTGTTCCTAAAAGGACACTGGAGACGATACTGATCAGAATCAAAAGCGGCATTTCCAGCCGATATCCGGTTTTGATGTGGCGAAGGTCCGAATAAGCGAAATAAGCAAAAATTCCCAAAATGATTAGCCACAAATAAGGCAGTGCCATGAGCACGCTTTCAAACCGGTTTTGACCGAGATAACGGTAAGCGCTCCAGTCATAATCAGCGATCATGAAAATTATCGTTGCCACGGCAAGCGCCCCGACAACTATCAAAACGACGAAGAGTATAAAAAGCCCGTAATCGCGCGCGACAAAGCACCATTTGGGCGTGGGACAGATTTTTTTCTCCTCGATTTCTTTGATGATTTTTTCGCTCAATTCCGGCATAAAGTTATGATGTAAGAACTTTGTTTTTTAATGCTTCCTTGCGGATTTGTTCCTTGGCGCGTTTTAATAAAATAGCGATTGTTCCCATCGGTTTTTGAAGAATATCTGAAATTTCCCGATAATCCTTTTCCTCAAAATATTTTAAGACAATTACGTCGCGATATTTCTCATCAAGGCGGTTAATAACCTTCTCAAAATTTTCTTTCAGGTATTTTTTATCAATATCGCCGTCAATATCCAGTTCGGCACGGATATTATTAATTGCCTCGTCGTTATCGTCGCCATTATAGGTTACCGGCCTTGTTCTCAATCTTCTTAGGTGGTCGATCGTCTCATTTCTGGTAATCCGGTATATCCAGGAAGAAAACTTAAAACGGCTGTCGAAATCGTTCAGTTTGATATATGCCTTGATAAATGCGCCTTGGAGAATATCATCGCTTTCGTCGGGACTGATATTGGTAATCCGCTTGATATATCGTTTGAGCCTATCTTCATAGCGGCCCATCAGGTAGCGGTAATGATCCTTCTCTTTCAAGGTCAAAACAACCAATTCTTCGTCACTCTTTTCCATTACTTCAAAATCCATAGGCATAAATTCGCCATTATAAAGGTTACTACGTCGGGATCAGATAATTAATTTCGTT
Source organism: uncultured Candidatus Saccharibacteria bacterium (assembly GCA_964619495.1). Lineage (GTDB taxonomy): Bacteria > Patescibacteriota > Minisyncoccia > Minisyncoccales > GWA2-46-15 > CAZUEG01. The sequence goes on from CAZUEG010000011.1 coordinate 4,374, forward strand.
TGGAAGATGGTCGGCACCGTAAATGCTGCAACGGATTTTCTTATAACAGGTTTTCTTGTTAACAAATTCATTTATATCCGTTTCCGATTTAAAAACCAGTACTTTGTAAGTTCCAGAATAACTACCTCGGTTAAAGATATGGCAACGGTTACTATCCAATAAACCGGCGTTAAAGGAACCGTCGACAAGATTCGATTGAGCACGGGAACGTATACGGCGGCAACAATCATCAATATGCTGACAAATACGGCAATAATTAAATAGCGATTCGCGAATAAGTCTTTTCTGGCCAATGGGCGCCTTAGAGAGCTGACAATAAGCATAAAACAAATCGAATCGAGCATTGTTTGCGCAAAAACTATCGTTCGACTCAAGCTGACGTCGCCGGTTATTCTTAAGGCGAAGTAAAATGTAATAAATAGCGATAAACCGCCGACAAAGAACACGCAGATTAGCCATTTTTTATAAGAATCGTTAAAAATCGGTTCTTTCAATCCCCGTGGCTTATCATTCATCACCCCGTAAGATTCGTTACTGAACGCCAGCGCCACTCCCGGAAATGCATTCTCGATCAGGTCGATCCATAGAATCTGAACGGGAATCAGAGGAATCGGCATTCCTGAAAAGATCGTCGCTAAGGAAACAAATATTTCGGAAAAATCATCGGCGATAAAATAAATAATCGTCCTCCGCAAATTTTCAAAAATCATCCGCCCCCATTCCACCGCCTTGGTAATCGTATAGTAGTTATCGTTAACTAAGACCATATCTGCCGCTTCTTTGGCGATATCCGTTCCCGAGCCGAGAGCGACGCCGATATCCGCCGCTTTGATCGCTGTGGCGTCGTTAACGCCATCGCCGATCATTGCCGTCACTTCTCCATTTGCCTGTAAAGCATTAACGATTTTCAGCTTGTGGGCCGGAGAAACGCGATAATATATTAATGCCTTTCCCGCCAGTATTTTCATCTCGTCATCATCAATTGTATCCAGATATTTTCCTTCAACGATTTCTTCCGGCTTGGCAACCAAGCCAACTCCTTCAGAAACCGCCTTGGCTGTTCCCAACTGATCGCCGGTGATAATAATCGTTTTTATTCCGGCCGATTTGGTTATTTTAAGCGCCTCTTCCGCTTCTTTGCGGATACAATCCTTTAAGGCGATAAAGCCGGTAAAGGTTAAGTCTTTAATCAATTCGGACATCGGCTTATTTTTCGTTTTCGATAATTCATAACGGCGGTAAGCGCAGGCGAGAATTCGCGATCCTTTTTCCGCCGATTCATTGCCGGCGCTAACCGCATTATCGAAATCTTTCGAAGGCAAACTTTTTTGCCGGCCATTATTATTAATATATAAAATACGTTTAATAATTTCTTCGGGAGCGCCGACAACATACAAAATCGCATATTTGTCATTTTCTCTCCGCAGGCTGGCGGAAAACTTTTGCCGGGAATCAAACGGCAGGTCGATTATCGAGGGTAATATTTTATCCAATCCCTCCCGGGTCAGTCCGGCATTATAGCCGGCCATTACCAAAGCGCGGTCGGTAGGCCGCCCATGGACGACGATCTTTGTCGGATCATCCGGCGAATTTTCCACGAAAACGTCACTGATTGCCAATCCAGTTTTAAGAATTGTTGCTATTGGGTCAGAACTGTTAAAATCCCATAAATAATCCGCCTTTTCTTTATCAAAGAAGACATTTCTGTTAATGGCAATAATTTGGCTGATCTGCATATTGCCCGAAGTCAAGGTGCCGGTCTTATCGGTACAGATAACCGTGGTACTCCCCAAGATCTCTACAACATCCAGCCGTTTGACCAGAGTGTTGTGTTTTAATAGCCGTCTCATCCCTAGGACGAGGATAACCGTTATTAAAGGCGGCAAGCCGGCGGGGATTGCCGATACGGCAAACGCTAAAGACGATTCGAATATCTCGCTAAGCGGCCGGCCTAGAATAGTCCCAAAAATAAGGAGGAATGCCGTAAAGGCTAATATTAGTTTGCCTAATAATCTCGTCAGGCGGCTGATTTTTATCTGTAACGGTGCTGGCGTTTCTTCTGTTTCTTTTAACGTTTTGGCGATTTTCCCGAACTCCGTATCGTCACCGGTTGACATTACAACGGCAACTGCTCTCCCTTTTTCTACGAGAGTTCCGGCAAAGAGCATATTAATTTTTTCGGCGATTGTTTTCGCGTCGGGGAGCTCTTTCAGGATTTTTCTTATCGGATAGGACTCGCCGGTCAGCGTCGATTCGCTTACTTCCAGTTCTTTGGCTTCGATTAACCGGCAATCGCCGGATACCTTGTCTCCCGATTGGAGAATTACAATATCGCCGGGAACCAACTCTATCGATTTTAATAGCGTTTCCTGGCCGTCGCGCATTACCCGCACATATACCTGGACCACTTTCTTTAAAAGAATAAGCGCTTTGGCGACTTTATCTTCCTGGACGAAGCCAAGGGTTGTGCTGATGAATACTACGAGAATAATAAATCCGGCATCGGTATAATTGCGAAATACCAAAGACACAATAATCGCCAGAAGAAGGATCAGCGTTAGAGAGTCGCCAAATTGGCTGATGTATAGCTTCAGCCGGGAATATTTTTTCTCTTCGGGAATTTGATTTACGCCAAACTGTCCCCTTCTTTTTTTTGCCTCAAAAGACGATAACCCTAAACGTGAAGTTTGCAGTTCCATTAGCGCTTCTCTGATTCCGATTGCAAAAATAGGTTTTTTAATATCAATCATCTGGAAAAACGTTTTGACTTTATATTCTTACGGCAGTTGTATTGTAACAAAAAAACCGATTTTTGTCGGTATTTTATGTTTATTATTTGTCAACGCTTGGCGAGTCAACAAAATGGGTAAGCAATAATATCTTATATGTTTGCGTTCTGGTTGAGGTTCAACCTCAACCAGACAACCTCAACCAGAAAATAGAAGATGGTTGAATAAACCGCCATGCAATGTTCAACCCCGTAGGTTGAACATCAGGTATAGACATTGCCACGGGTGTTTTGGGTACCACGCTGTCGCGGGTAGGTATGAAGAAGATGAGATACATCGGTAACACCCTCAAACCACCAAAACTTGGTAGAGTGAGGGATAAAAACCTTAAAACATCTCATCATGTTAAATCAAGATCTTAGACGACAAGCCTTCCTTAAGAGTAGGCGCTTCTATTTCTTTGCCAGAAAGATAGTCCCTTTACTTGATAAATACATCCGATGGCGGAAGGAAGCCGATCTTATCGGTCTTTCCAAAGAGGCTAAGGCCAGACTGGAATGGTTCATCTTCTACGAGTCCAAAGCGAAAAAGAATGGTCGATTAACCTGCCGTCATTTCGGCATCAGTTCCAAGACCTTTTACAAATGGTTAAAGATCTTTGACGAGGAGAACCTAAGAACATTGGAAGATCGTTCCCGCACCCCAAAGCACACTCGCCAAAAAGAGATATCCTCATTAGGGGAAGAAAGAATCATTGTCTTAAGGAAAGATCACTTAAGGTGGGGAAAGATGAAACTCCAGCGTCTTTATTCCAATCTCTACGAAGAAAAGATCTCTTCCTGGAAAATCCAATACACCATCCAAAAGTACCGGCTCTACTATCATCCTTTAAGGAACGAGAAGCTTCAAGCTAAGAGGAAAAGAAGTCAAGCCAAGAAAAGAATCACCGAGCTCAAGAGGCAACCCTTTAGTGGCTTCCTAATCGCCTTGGATGCAATTACCATTTACCAGAACGGACTAAAAAGATACATCCTGACTGCTATCGACACTGTTTCCAAGATTCCCTTTGCAAGAATGTATACAACTAAGAGTTCCACTAACGCTGCCGACTTCTTGAGAAGGTTCTTCTATCTCTTAGACGGTTCGGTGTTGAACGCCTTGCACGACAACGGTTGTGAGTTTCACAAAGAATTCATCGTCGCTTGCCGGAAGCTTGGCATTTCCCAGTATTGGTCAAGAAGCCATACTCCTACCGACAACCCAATGGATGAAAGATTTAACCGCACCTTAAAAGAAGAATTCCTGGCCCTTGGCAATTTCATCTCCGATCCGTTATTATTCAACAAAGCGCTTACCGAATGGCTGATCGAGTTTGTCTTTGTTAGACCTCACCAATCGCTGGACTATGACACTCCCTGGCAGTTCTACCAAAAGATCAACAAAGTGTTACCTATGTACCCGTCTCGTACAAAGGTATTGACAAATCTGTTGGGTTTGGTATAAGCAAAGCATGAGGGACCGGCGAAGTTCGCGGGACCTCGAGCGAGCCACCCGCTCCGGGTGGCATCACGAAACGCCCCGCGCAGTTCTGGCGGGGCGGACGGAAGGGGGTAGGTTGCTTCGGCGGCCTACCTCCTGTTCTTTTTTTATTATTATCAATAACTTCTTAATTTTTTACCGTCATCAATAACGAGCCAGGAGTCATTGACACTAATTTGAAAAAAAATTTAAAACTCTCTTTTTCTGCCCTAGACATTGTTTCTAACCATTGAAAGAAAGCGTCCGTTTTTATTCCATTCTGCTCAACCGGACGAAAAGAAAGAAAATGGCGGTAAAAAGAATAGCCATGGCGATTGGCGCCGCCGTCGATATCCAATTCCGCTTTTCTGGTTTGAAATCGCACAGAAATAAAGAATTGGAAACGACAGAAATTGAACTTAGGGCCATCGCCAAGCCGGCAAGTTCCGGCTTCAGCGTTAGGCCAATGCCGGCAAAAACACGAGCGGCAATGGGAATACCGATGACATTATAAAATAAAGCAAAAAACATATTCTCCTTAATTTTGCCCATCGTTTCACGGCTAAGCTTGATGGCGGTTAAAACATCGCGCAAGTCATTTTTAATAATGACAATTCCGCCCGTCTCCATCGCCACATCCGTTCCCGAACCCATAGCAATGCCAAGATCCGCTTGCGCTAAGGCGGGCGCGTCGTTGATGCCGTCGCCGACCATGGCGACTTTAACGCCGGCGCCTTGGAGCTTCTTTATTTCATTGGCCTTGTCTTCGGGCAACACTTCCGCGAGCACGTTTTTGATCCCCGCTTGGCGGGCGATAGCTTCGGCAGTACGGCGATTGTCGCCGGTAATCATAAAAACCTCGATGTGCTGACCTTGAAGCATGGTTACGGCTTCCACCGTTGTTTCTTTGATGGTGTCAGCGACTGCCACAAGCCCGAGAATTTCTTGCGCCGAAGTTAAAATCATTACCGTTTTACCGTTTTCTTCAAGTCTGCGGATTTTGCGCTCAATTTTTTCGAGGGTATTGGCCGGAAGACCAACGATGTCGGTCACTAACTTGCGATTGCCAAAATAATATTTAGCGTCGCCTATTATCCCCTCAACGCCGTGGCCGGGAATAGCGCGAAAACCAGTCGTCTCTTTTAACGGGATTGTTTCTTCTTTGGCATATTTAACAATCGCCTCGGCTAGCGGGTGCTCGGAAAGTTTTTCCAGGCTTGCCGTGATCGCCACAATTTCTTCTTCATCGGAAAGGCCGGCGCTAACCACATCAGTAACTTCCGGCTGGCCTTTTGTAAGCGTTCCTGTTTTATCAAACACTACGGCTTTGACCCTACAAGCCGCTTCCAGTGGCTCTCCGCCCTTAATAAGAATACCATATTCCGCTCCTTTGCCGGTGCCAATCATAATGGCGGTAGGGGTTGCCAGTCCTAAGGCGCAAGGGCAGGCGATAACGATGACTGAAGTAAAGGCCATCAGAGCAAAGGTCAGGCTGGCGCCGAGCGCGAAATACCACACCAAGAATGTCAGGATGGCAAAACCAATGACCGCCGGCACAAAATAAGCGGAAATTCTGTCCGCAAGCGCTTGGATCGGGGCCTTGGACCCTTGAGCTTCTTCAACCACGCGGATAATTTGCGCCAGCATACTTTCGCTTCCCACTTTCGTGGTCGTGAACTCAAAACTGCCGTTTTTATTAAGGGTGGCGCCAATGACAATATCGCCAATGTTTTTTTCCACAGGAATGCTTTCTCCGGTAATCATTGATTCGTCCACTGCCGATTGACCTTTGCTGACCGTGCCATCCGCCGGTATTTTTTCGCCCGGCCGGACAATAATGGTATCTCCACTAACAACTCGCTCTATGGTTACCTCCACTATCACGCCGTCTTTTATCACGTGCGCGGTTTTAGCTTGGAGGCCCATGAGTTTTTTTATGGCGTCCGATGTTCGGCCCTTTGCTTTTGCTTCCAGCCATTTGCCGAGAACGACAAAGGTAATCAAAAAAGCAGCGGTTTCAAAATAGAGTTCAGGAATTTTCGCGCCGTTCAAGCCGATTAGTCTGCCATTGCGAACAGCATAATCAACAAACTGCCATAAACTATAAAAGAAAGTGGTGCTTGTGCCGATGGCAATCAGGCTATCCATATTAAATGTTTTCATCCGGAGACTGCTCCACATTCCCTTGTAGAATCCGGCGCCGATAATGAATTGCACGGGAATAGCAAGGACAAGAGAGATTATTCCGATATAGGGTAAAAATAACAATCGGCCGGGTAGGAAGGAAAAAAAATCCAAAAACATAAAATACAGCATAGGGACGCTTAAAGCAAAGCTCCAGAAAAATTTACGCCAATAACCCTTAATAATGCTCTCGTGTCGGAGGCGTTCCGCTTCAGGATTGTTGGCGTTGGCAAGCCGCGCCTTATAGCCGGTTTTTTCTATTGCGCCGATAAGCTGTTCTATTGAGGCAAGTGAGGTGTCAAAGATAACTCGCGCTTTTTCTGCCGCGAAATTAACATTTGCGGTTTTAACGCCCGCCACTTTTCTTAA
>CAZUEG010000012.1:0-11084 GCA_964619495.1 uncultured Candidatus Saccharibacteria bacterium
GCAGCAGATATATTACTCTATTCTCCAGATCTAGTACCGGTTGGTAAAGACCAAAAACAACACGTAGAAATGGCAAGAGATATCGCACAAACTTTCAACCACACATACGGAGAAACTTTTAAATTACCAGAGACAAAAGTCGGCGATTTTCCTAGAGTTTTGGGTACGGATGGTCGTAAAATGGGAAAGAGTTTAAATAATTCTATAACTTTTACAGATTCCTCTGAAACGATTAGAGAAAAAATCAAAGGAGCGCTTACCGGAAAAACCGGTGGGAAAAATTTATTGTCTCTTTTTGAACAGTTTTCGGATGATAAAAAATCAATTGGAAAATTTAAGAATGAATACAATACGGACACTATAAAATATTCTGAACTCAAACCAATATTAGCAGGAAGTATTATCGAAAAACTGAAACCTATTAGAGAAAGAAGGAAGCAATACGAAGACAATCCGAAAATTATTGAGGAAATACTTTTTGAGGGCACGAAAAAGGCGAGGGTGGCAGCGATGGAAACATTGAAGAAAGTTAAAGAAAAAATGTTTTTAAATTATTTCGAAAAATAAAAAAGATTATCGAGAACAGTTCTCGGAAAATTGTTTCAGTATCATAGATTCATTAGTAGAATTGTTGCCACTTGAACGTTAACCAGACTGCGAGTTGACCGGTTTTTTGTAATAATATGCGATGGAAGTTAGAAAAACTATCACTTCCATCAAACATTATAAATACGATCAACTTGGCTATGAATAAATCGATAATCATTTCGATAGATTCTTGGCAGGATATTATCTTTACGAAGAACCGAGTTTAAATGATTGCCCTTGACACGATTCTATAAACCACCTAATATCGGTGGTATATGGGAGCGTATCTTAATGTTGATAAAATTTTAGAGACAAAAAAAACCTTTTATAGTACTAAGGATGTTTCTGTTATTCTTGAAGTCGACAATACAAGAACTCTAGAAAACACTATTAGTGGCCTGATAAGCTCTGGTCTATTTGTCCAACTAGAAAGAGGCAAATATTATTTGAAAAGTAAGTTTCCGTCGGATTTTGAAATTAGCAGTTATTTATACAGTCCTTCCTATGTTTCTTTAGAATCGGCCTTGAACTACTACGGAATCTTAAGTCAATTCCCTCTCGAAACTATCGCCATAACTACCAAGAAAACATCTGTTAAAAAAATTAACGACAAGGTATATAGTTATTCGCAAATAAAAAAAGAACTTTTTACCGGTTATGAATCAAAAAACGAATTTTTGATTGCTTACCCCGAAAAGGCCATATTTGACTATCTCTATTTTATTGTTAAGTCGCTAAGAACCGAAAATTATCTTGGCGAAATGGATTTATCAAAATTATCAAAAAGGAAAATCGAACTATATCTGCCCTTGGTTTCAGCAGACAATAAGAAAAGAATCGAAAAATTGGTTACAAAATACATATGATATCTTTAGATCAAATAAAAAAGTTGGCAAATAAAAACAAGATCGACGAAAGCGTTATCGCCAGGGAGTATATCCAGGTGATTTTCTTAAACGAACTTTACTCGTATAAATTTTCTAAAGATATTTACTTTAAAGGCGGTACGGCCATTAGATTGTTATATGGAGGAAGCCGTTTTTCGGAGGACTTAGATTTTACTGTTAATTTAGAAATCAGTGTTTTTGAAAAAGAAATTTTAAAAGTTCTTTCGGGGATTAAAAGCAAGTATCCAGTCGAATATAGAGAGAAAATGACTCTAGTCGGGAAATCCTATTTACTTACGGCGACAATATCGGGATTTAAAACAGAAGTGTTCGTCAGGTTAGATTTTTCCTTCAGGGAAAGCGTAATACGTCCAAAAAATAAAATGATGGATACGCCCTATCCAATAATTATCAAGAACTATATTAATTCATTAAGCATAGATGAGATTATTGCCGAAAAGATTAGAGCAATTTTAACGAGAAAAAAGATGAGGGATATTTATGATTTATGGGTATTAATGGAGCTAGGCGGAGAAGTCGACCTTAGCCTAATCGAGAAAAAGCTTGCCTATTATAAGGAAAAGTTCAACAAAGAAGCATTTGTTGCCAGAGTAAATACTTTTAACGGAAAGGAGTTTGTCCAAGACCTAAAGCCCTTTATTCGGATAGACGAAAGAGAGAATCTTTCTGAGTTGTTTGTTTATGTTACCGATTATATAAGAAACAAATTTTAATAAGAATTTAAAGTCCAGAGAATAAATTACGGCACCAAGATGATAAATTATTTCCGATTGTATTTTAAAAAATATGCGTGACGAAGAATTAATTGAAAAAGCGAAAAATTTAGTCAAGCCGAAAAAACTTAGGCATGGTTTTACCGTGTCGGATTGCGGTTGCGCCTTAATTACAGGTAAAGGTAATGTTTATTTTGGCGTGAGTATAGACACCAGTTCCAGCATGGGTTTTTGCGCCGAGCATAGCACTATTGCCGCAATGGTCACTAACGGCGAGTATATAATAAAAAAGATTGTGACGGTCATAGAAGACGGAACGATTTTACCGCCCTGTGGCCGTTGTCGGGAGTTTAGTATCAAATTCAGGAAGGTAATTTGGGAACCAAAATTATAATCGGAAAAAATAAAACCGTTAGATTAAAAGAATTGCTTCCGTGTCCATGGGACGAAAAATAATAGGTTAATAATCTGTGAAATTATACCTTTCGTCTTTTAGAATTAGCAATCAGTCAGAAAAACTGGCAGGTTTTTTATTCTAAAATCGGCATTGAAAAAGGCGCCATTTTTGATATAATTAGCTTATGACTCTTCAAAATTTTATCAAAAAAAGGCCTTATCTAGTTTGGCATACACGGGATCTCAGCCAGCTTTCTCAGGAAGCAATCGTAGAGGCGGTTTTAAATTACGGCGATTTTGATGATTTTAAGAAGTTACTTTCTATTTTAGGAATCAAGAAAACCGCTAATATTTTTGGCAGGCAAATCAAAAACAAAAGAGTCAATTACGACGACAAGACAGTAAACTATTTCCGGCTGTATTTTAAAAAATATGCGTGATGAAATTCTGACGAAAAAGCAGAAAGAAATTCTATTGCTAATTAAATCATTTAGCAAAGATTTCGGCTTGGTCGGCGGAACCGCCATGGCTCTTCATCTCGGCCATCGACGATCAATTGATTTCGATCTTTTTACCTTTAGAAGATTCGATAATCTAGAAATAAGAAAAAGAATTTTGAAATTCGCCAAAATCGATAAGATTTTAAAAGACGAAGCCGACCAATATACAGTCATTGTTGGCGGCGTAAGATTAACCTTTTTGTTTTATCCTTTTAAAATAAATTTCACGGAAAAATTTAGCAATATTATAAAACTGCCGGACTTACTAACTTTGGCAGCGATGAGGGCGTATGCCTTGGGTCGTCGGGCGAAGTGGAAGGATTATGTTGATCTTTATTTTATAATGAAAAAATACAAAGGCGTCGCTGAAATCATTACCCGGGCGAAAAGAATATTTAGAAATGAATTCAACGAAAAAATTTTTCGCGCTCGATTAGCCTATTTTAAAGACATAGATTACAGCGAAAAAGTCATTTACCTTAAAGAATTTAAAACTAAAGACGAAATCATCAAAAAAGAACTGATTAGTTTTAGTTTAAAGCCATAAATTACCGAGAACTGTTCTCGGTAAATACAATGCATTTTTAATTTTAGATTTATAAAGATAAAATATGAAAGTAATCCAATATACAATGTCTATTCCTAAAGACAAACAGAAGGATTTTATTGATTATGCAAAGAAAGTATTAGGTCCTACTTGGAAAAAGTATGGTTGTAAAAAACATGAACTTTATCAAGTTTTCGAAAAAATAGTTATTGGTAAGCAAACTATAGAGCAGGATAAATTTATCGAGAGGCTGTACGTGGAAGATAGTTTCGATATATCTAATTTTTATAAAGTAACGAAAGAAAATGAACTAGAAAAGACAAAGAGTTACGAACATCAATTTGGAGCTTATTTAATCGAACTTAGAGTATTGATTGAGGCCGTGTAGTCTAGGAAAACAAAAAACAAACTGCCAATAACAGTTCTTAATAAATCCGTAAAAAGTCGTGAAATTATATTTTTCGTCTTTTAGAATCGAAAACCACTCGGGAAAACTGGTAGAAATACTAGGCAGAAACAAAAATATTGCCGTTATTGCCAATGCGATGGATTTTATTGTTGACTTTATCATTGACTCAGCAACATGAAAAATATGAGATGTCCTTTTTGTAATATCGATAAAAAGAAAAATAGAGTTTTAAGAATTGGCCGATATGTTGCTGTAATTTTAAGTAATCCGCGATTAGTGGACGGACACTTGCTTATTATTCCAATCAGACACGTAGAAAAAATCTCTGACTTGAGCACGGAAGAAAAAAGTGAATTATGGGAAACAGTCACCGAGTTTCAAGAAAAAATATTAAACTTATTTGCTAAGGGATGCGATATCAGGCAGAATTACCGTCCTTTTCAGCGAGAAGATAAAGTAAAAATTAATCACTTGCATGTTCACCTGCAACCGCGGGAATTTGAAGACGAATTGTATAAAAAATGTCAGATCTTTGAAAAAAAGATTTTCCGAGACCTGACCGAAAAAGAAGCTAAAAAATTTCTAAAACTATTTTCTGATTAGTTTGTTCCATATATAATTATTGCACTGCCAATCCGTATCGGTGTTTACGTCCGGCAAAGCGATTATTTTTTCTACGGTTTTTTATTGGCGTTTATAGTGTTTGATATGGCAAATAGACCGATACCGAAAAACGCAAAGCTGGTCTTCAGAGGAAATTTAAATGAACTCTTTTCGGATAAACGCCATTAATTATGAGGATTCTTTCAATAATTAAATTATTACCGGGTTTTTTGGGGATAAGCAGCTGCTATTTTCTCGTTTTTTATCTTATCGGGCATATGGGTCCTGCCGATTTTTACGATACGATAAAAGTGATTACGATTAGCGAGATTCTTTCGTATTCAAGCGAGCTACTGCCTATCGGCGTGGCGGTTTTAACGGCAATATCGGTATTGTCTACCCTAACCTTATATTGGCTAAGCTCTGCCTATAATCTGTTTTCAAAACGCGGATTCGGCCTGCTTTTTTTCTTCTTCATCGCCACTTCGTTTTGGGCGGGGCTTACATTGAACCGTGTGCTTTTTTTTATTCATACATTCGTCGCCTATGGATTCTTCTCCTCGATGATCTTATTGCAGATCATTATCAGCTTGGGGGCGAAAAATCGAAAAATAACGGCGATTAGTTTGGGAATTATCGCTCTAAGCATTATCGTTTTCGTCATACTGTTCATTTTATATGATTACCGGATAAATGGAGTCGAAGAGGTGGCGTTTATTTTAACGACCAACGTCTGGCTATCGCTGATTTCTCTGTCTACTCTTAAAAAAGAATTAACAGAAGCAAAAGGTCGGTCATAAGCATCCGGATATAACATAAAAGACATGAAAGGATTTATTGATTTTATCAGGAAACAAGGGGTGGTCGGCTTAGCCGTCGGCTTCATTCTCGGCGGCGCGGTGGCAAAGCTGGTCAGCGCTTTAATCGGCGACCTGATAAGCCCGATTTTGGGGATCATCTTGGGAGCTGCCGGCGGCCTGGCGGAAACCTATTTGACAATCGGTCCGGCGAAATTAATGTGGGGACACTTTATCAGTTCATTAATCGACTTTGTTGTCATTGCCGGCGTTGTATATTTCGGAATAAAGAGCCTTAAATTGGACAAATTAGACAAGACAGAATAAAATCGCTTAAGAGAGCTTGAAATAATCAAGACGCGCCCCTCCATGACTAAAAGCGGTTATGGGTTTCCGGGCGCGGTCTTTTTTCTTACTAACTTATGAAAACGAGCATCGGCCGCGTTTTAATAACTTATTGGCGGGAAGTAAAAAAGCGCATCGCGCTGGTTCTTTTGCTTTTTTTTGCCCTGACAGTTGCCCGGGTTACCGATTTATTTGTTCCCATAGAGTACAAGCGTTTTTTTGACGTCCTCGGGTCTTCCGTGTCTCCCGATGACGTCGTGAAAATTCTCTTTTCGGCAATCATTACAATTTTAGGGCTCAAACTGATAATGTGGCTGGGTTATCGCATTGCTTCTTTCGGGCTGTCTTATTTTGAATCGCGGACAATTGCCGATTTAAAAGAGAGCGCATTCGATTATTTGGTGGGGCATTCCTATAATTTTTTTGCCAATAACTTTGGCGGAGCGTTGGTTCAAAGACTGAACCGTCTAGGCCGGTCATTTGAAAGGTTTTCCGACCGGATATATTGGGATCTTTGGGCGCTCATTATTCGCGTTATCGGGGTAACGATTATTTTATGGCATTACCGGCCCCTGTTATCGGTTATCGTATTAACATGGGCGATAATTTTTTTAGCCGTCGATTTTCTTGTTTCTAAGTGGAAATTGAAGTTCGACATTAAAAGAGCAGAAAAGGATTCGGAAAGTACGGCGGTTTTGGCCGATGCGATTTCTAACTACAATACCATTCAGCTGTTTTCCGGATTTTCTTTTGAGTCCAAGCGCTTTAAGGGAGTAATGGAGGGATGGCAAAAAATCACCAATTTTGCCTGGAACATCGGCTCGATTATCGATTCCATCCAAGGGCTTTTATTTATCGGAGTGGAATTTATTTTGTTTTATGTCGGCATCGGGATGTGGCAGAAGGGGCAAATCACAATTGGAACTTTTGTTCTGGTTCAGGCGTATCTGATCCAACTGATCGATATTCTTTGGGGATTCGGCCGGATTTTACGCGATTTCTATGAGAGTTTCGCCGATGCCGCGGAAATGGTGGAAATTATCGATACGCCATATGAGATTAAAGACATTCCCAAAGCAAAAAAGCTAACTGTTACCAGGGGCGAAATCGAGCTTAGCGGGATTGAGTTCAGTTTTAATCAAACGCGCAAAATCTTAAAAGGAATTGACCTTAAAATTGCCCCAGGAGAAAAAATTGCCCTAATCGGCCCATCGGGGGCGGGAAAGTCGACGATCGTAAAGCTGTTATTGCGTTTTTATGACCTGGAGAATGGGACGATTAGTATTGACGGTCAGGATATTTCTAAGGTAACCCAGGAAAGCTTGCGTGATAACATTGCTATGGTTCCCCAGGATCCGATTTTATTCCATCGCACCCTGTTCGAAAATATCCGTTACGGTAGGCGCAATACTGCCAAGGAAGACATTTATCGGGTAGCCCAACTGTCCCATTGCGACGACTTCATTGGCGATTTGCCGTTAAAATACGACACATATGTCGGCGAACGGGGGATAAAATTATCCGGTGGAGAACGGCAGAGGGTGGCGATTGCCCGAGCGATGCTTAAAGACGCGCCGATTATCATTTTAGACGAAGCGACATCCAGTCTGGATTCCGGTTCGGAACTTCTGATCCAAGACGCTTTTAATCGTCTGACCGAGAAAAAAACCGTGATTGTTATCGCCCACCGCCTGTCGACAATTAAAAAAGTTGACCGGATCATCGTTATCGACGATGGAGGTATCGTCGAAGCGGGCACTCACGACGAATTGGTAGATAAAGAAGACGGTTTATACCGGCGGTTATGGGAAGTTCAAGCTGGCGGTTTCATTGCTTAAAGCCGATAATTTTGCTATATTTCCGTATTATTCGACCTTTAGCCGCACTTTCACATGCTTTCTTCCCCGATAGAGGAAATCAAGTCCCGTTTAAATATCGTCGAGGTGGTGGGAAGCTACCTTAAATTGCAAAAAACCGGGGCGAATCACCGGGCTCTTTGCCCTTTTCATTCGGAAAAAACACCGTCTTTTTTTGTTTCTCCCGTAAGGCAGTCTTGGCGTTGTTTCGGATGCGGGAAGGGTGGCGATATCATTTCCTTTGTACAGGAAATTGAAGGGGTGGAGTTTGGCGATGCCCTAAGAATCCTGGCGCAAAAAGCCGGTATTGAATTAAAACGGCAAAGTCCGGAGTTATTAACCGAACGGCGAAAAAGTTATGAAATTTTGGAATTGGCAACCCGCTTTTTTGAGAAGCAATTAATCTCGACAAAAAACGGATTGGCGGTAAGGTCTTATTTGTTAGGCCGGGGAATATTAGAAAGCAGCATCAAAAAATGGCGCTTGGGGTATGGTCCGAACAAGTGGCAGGGATTATCGGATTTTATGGTGTCTAAAGGTTATAAGCGCACCGAATTAGAAGTTGCCGGATTGGTGGTGAAATCAGATAAGGGAAACCGATTTTATGACCGGTTTCGCGGCCGGATTATTTTTCCGGTTTTTGATTTTAATTCGCAGGTAATCGGTTTCGGAGGCCGTGTTTTTGAAACTGAAAGTTTAAAGAAAAAAAAGGAAGAAATAAAAAAGACAAATCCCGACAGTGAATGGGAGTTGGGGGCTAAGTATATCAATACTCCGGCGACGATTCTTTATGATAAAAGCCGTGTGCTTTACGGACTCGATAAAGCGCGTTTGGCGATCAGACACGATGACAGCTGTATTGTTGTTGAGGGTTATGTTGACGCAATTATGGTTAGCCAGGCGGGAAATGAAAATGTTGTCGCGGTGTCAGGGACAGCGCTTACAGATCTCCAGCTGAAAGCCCTGAAGCGTTACTCCGACAATTTATTGATATCTTTTGACATGGATCTGGCTGGCGGTTCAGCTACTCGCCGCGGCATAGAATTGGCACAAAAGGCGGAGTTCAATATCAAAGTAATCACCATGCCGGAGGGGATGGATCCGGCCGATGTCGTTAAAGAAAATCGAGAGGAGTGGAATCGGTTGGTTGATAAGGCGAAATCGATAATGGATTTTTATTTTGATACGACATTTTCTCAATACGATAAATCAACGATCGAAGGGAAGAAGAAAATCGCCAAAATTTTATTGCCATCTATTAAGGCGATCACCAATAAAATCGAGCAAACGCATTGGCTGGAACGCTTAAGTAAAGACTTAAAAGTAAAAGAAGACGATCTAATGGACGAAATGGCAAAGATTAAGCTTGACGAGGCGAAGACAGACGAGATTCCGGTCACCGCTTTGCCCAATTATTCCCGGCACGAAGCCATTGAAGAGCGATTGTTGATATTGGCGATTAAGCTGATAGGCGTAGAAACTGATTTCAACGGATACGATGAATGCTTATCCCAACGCGGCCGGCAGATTATCGCCCATCTGAAAAAGAACCGTGTCGACAAAACGACGGATAGCGAGTTGCCGTCCGATCTGAACGATCTTGTCAATAAGCTATCCATTATTGCCGACAACGAAGAAAACAGCACCGAGGAAATTATTAAAGAAATAAATACATGCATTAAGGAACTGAAAATGCTGGCCATCAAGTCTAAATTGGGGGAATTGGCATCGACTATCAAAACCGCCGAAGCCGATGGCGACGAAGATAAAATGGCGAAACTCTTGGAAGAATTTAACCGTTACTCATTAAATCTTGATAATCTCAATAAAAGCGGCAAAGGCGATAAGAAATAACCACCAACAATATGGTTTCTATAAAAAAGAAAAATAGGGTTAAAACAAAAGAGCCGGTAAGAGAGTCCGGGCAAACTTTGAAAAAGAAAACCGCTAAAAGACAACCGTCAAAGTCAGATAAAAATAGCAAAAAAACAAAAGCTCGTTTCGTCCCCAAAACCGGTTTTAGAAAGGTGGAGGTGAAAACGGGGAAGCCGGTAGTGAGAACAAAACGCATGGAGGAGGTCGACCGCCTGCTCGAAAGGGGGCGGCTTAGGGGGTTTGTCACCTTGGCGGAAATCCTCCGCTTTATCCCCGATGTCGAAAAAAATGTCGATATCGTTGAGGACCTTTATGATAAATTGGAAGAATCGGGCGTCGAAATCAAAGAACAGCGGGAATTTCTTGACGTTGAGACTACCGGTATGAAGCAAAAGAAAAAGAAAGAAATCGATTCCGGGCTGGATCTTGTACAGATGTATCTGAAAGAAATCGGCACCGTCCCCTTTTTGACCGCCGATGAGGAAAAAGAATTGGCGAGGGGAATTGAACGTAGCGATATGGAGGCGAAAAAACGCCTTACGCGGGCTAATCTTCGGCTTGTCGTTTCGATTGCCAAGAAATATGTCGGCCGGTCGCCGAATTTAACGCTACTGGATTTAATTCAAGAAGGGAATCTCGGCCTGTTTCGCGCTGTGGAAAAGTTCGACTGGCGAAAAGGTTATAAATTTTCTACTTACGCCACTTGGTGGATCCGCCAGGCCATCACCAGGGCTCTTGCCGATCAGGCAAGGACAATTCGAATTCCGGTCCATATGGTAGAAACAATTTCCAAATATACCCAGGTGCGGCGCCGTTTATTGCAGGACTTGGGGCGCGAGCCCTCGGCCGAGGAAGTTGCCGCGGAAATGGGGCTGGATATCAACAAGGTCCGCCATATAATGAAAATTTCCCAAGCTACAGTATCTTTAGAAACTCCGGTCGGCGAAGAAAACGACAGTGTTCTCGCGGAGTTTATTAAAGACGACAAAACCACATCGCCGTCGGTAGATGCCGGCCGTAATTTGTTAAGAGAGCGGCTGAAAAACATTCTCGTTGATTTAAGTCCTCGCGAACAGCGAATCTTGACGATGCGGTTTGGGCTGGAGGACGGGATTACTCATACCCTGGAGGAAGTAGGAAGCGAGTTTGGCGTTACCAGAGAGCGGATCAGGCAAATTGAAGCCAAAGCGCTCGAAAAAATTCGTAACCATGCCGAAGTTAGAAAATTAACCGGCTACTAATAAATGAATCCGACCAAGGGCGGTATTGAACCGGACGATGCAATTGATTTTCAATGGTTTAACTTTTCAAAGGATAACCTTAAAAAATTCATCTCCGGAACAATTATCGGCGGAGTTTCTCTGATTCTTATTTTTCCCTTAATCGGCGATTATGGAAATCTGCTTTTTCCCGTCGGTCGGGATGTTATCTTAAAAATTACCGTCGAGATTATCGGGGCATTGTTTCTTCTTTTAATATATCTTGACCGGTCATATCTTCCCAAGCCAAGCCTGACCTTGTGGCTCTTTTTTGTATTTTGGCTGATT
>CAZUEG010000013.1:0-10943 GCA_964619495.1 uncultured Candidatus Saccharibacteria bacterium
AGATATTCCCCTTAAGGGAAAAGACAATTTGTCTAATATTTCCGCCGCGATAAAGGTGGGGGAACTGTTAAGGGTTGACAAGGATCCGATCGGACAGGCAATTAAAGGCTTTAAGCCTTTGTCTCACCGCCTGGAATTTGTCGGAAGATTTAAAGGGGTTGATTTTTACAATGATTCGCTCGCCACCTTGCCCGAAGCAACGATTTCCGCCATTAACACTTTTAACGGAATGGTTGATACCCTGATTACCGGCGGATTCGACCGCGGTTTGTCTTATCTTAAATTGGCAAAACGAATTATCAGAAGTCCGATTAAAAATATCGTTTTTTTCCCGACAACCGGCGGAAAAATATGGAACATTATCAATAAACATAAAACTAGCAGCCGCCATTTTAACATTCTTTTTACCGATAGAATGGAAGATGCCGTTAATTTCGGATATAAGCGTACCAAGAAAGGAACGGCATGCCTGATGTCTTGCGCTTCTGCGAGTTTTAATTTATTCAAAGACTACCGAGCCCGCGGTAATTCGTTTAAGAGATATGTCAAAAAAATCGCGTCATCCTGATTACCTTATTCTTGCGTTTGCCGTGGCGATCCTCTTTGCGGGAATCCTTACTCTCTCCAGTGTTTCCGCGCCGCTTTCTTACGACCGTTACGGGGTGACTGATGTTTATTTAAAACATCAGCTGGTTTTCGGCCTGATTCTCGGTTTGGTATTCGGCTTGATCGCGTACTTTCTGAATATTGAATGGGTCCGCCGTAATTCATTTTATGCGTTTATTTTTTTTCTGTTATTAATGGCGGCAGTTTTTTTGCCGATAGTCGGCCATTCTTCCGGCGGCGCCAGCCGCTGGTTAAAAATCGGCAGTTATACTTTTCAGCCGGCAGAGTTTCTGAAGCTTTTTTTTATCCTTTATCTTTCCGGGGTAATCGCGAAAACCGGAGAAAAGTTTTCATATAAGGGCAAAATAGCCGGCGACAAGAAAACCTTATTTGTTTTTTTGGCCGTTATCTCTTTAACCGCTTTATTATTGCTTGCCCAGAAGGATTTGAGTACGCTTCTTGTTGTTATGGCGATCGCTCTGGCAATATATTTATACTCGGGAGCGCCGGTAAAATATTTGCTTTTTTTCGGAATCGGCGCCGCCATTCTTTTTGTTGTTTTGATTTATATTGAACCCTACCGGATGTCCCGAATATTCACCCTATTCACCGATATTGATATTATGAACGAAGGTTATCAAGTCAACCAGGCGCTTATCAGCATCGGTTCCGGCGGTTTAAAGGGGGTCGGCTTGGGAATGAGCCATCAAAGATACGGGTTTGTGCCGGCGGCGATGTCCGATGCCATCTTTCCGATCTTTGCCGAAGAGAACGGTTTTATCGGTTCAATTATCCTAATCGGTTTTTTCTTGGCTTTTTCCCTATGCGGGTTTAGAATGATAAGAAGGATTTCCGATCCGTTTTCCCGGTACGCGGCATTGGGGATTACGGTATGGATCACGTTCCAGGCGCTGATTAATATCACTTCGATGGTGCGGTTAATGCCGATCTTGGGAATCCCTCTGCCCTTTATCAGTTATGGCGGATCAGCGTTAATCAATGAGATGATCGCCGTCGGATTATTACTTAATATGTCAACAAAGCAGACAACGTCATGAAAATACTTTTCACCGGCGGCGGCACCGGCGGCCACATCCTGCCGATTTTAGCGGTCGTAAGAGAAATCCGACATGCTTATCCCGCCAAAGAGAGGTTGGATTTATATTATGTCGGACCCAGAGATCGGTTTGTTTCATTACTATCCGACGAAGGAGTAATCGTAAGGGGGATTCTCGCGGGAAAGATCCGGCGTTACTTAAATCCCTTAAGTGTTATTCAAAACGCGATCGACATTCTCATTAAAACGCCGATCGGTTTAATAATGGCGCTTTATCAGGTGTTTATCATTGCTCCCGATGTAATATTTTCTAAGGGCGGTTATGGGTCAGTGCCGGTAACGATTATCGGCTGGCTGATGCAAGTTCCGATTTTCATGCATGAATCGGATGTATCGCCGGGAATGGCTAATCGCTGGCTTAGCCGGTTCGCGAAAGAAATATTCGTTTCCTTTCCGATTAAGGATATGGAATATTTTCCCACTCAGAGGATGATTTCTGTCGGCAATCCGATTCGGCGGGAAATTATTGACGGCTCGCCCGATAAAGCTAAACAGCTGTTCAGCCTCGTAGGCGACCGCCCCTTGCTTTTAATTCTAGGTGGCTCCCAAGGCGCGCAAAAAATAAATGACACCATTCTTGATGTTATCGATGAAATATTAATGAGTTTTGAAATTATCCACCAAACAGGAACCGATAACTTTGACCAAGTTTCTAAGGAAGCGCGCGCGGTCATCGTCGAAGCCAATAAAAGGTATTACCATCCGTATCCGTTCCTCGATGAAACTCATTTGGCAAACGCTTATAGGGCATCCTCTCTTATTATCGGCCGGGCCGGATCGGGAACAATTTTTGAAATCGCCGCCAACGGCAAAGCAAGCGTTTTGATTCCTTTAGCGGGTTCGGCTCAGAATCATCAGGTAAAAAATGCCTATTCATATTCGAAATGGCGGGGAGCGATTGTCATTGAAGAAGATAATCTTTCTCCTCACTTTTTGCTGGAAAAGCTGAAGACGCTGGCGTTTACTCCGGGTAAATTAGAGTATATGGAAAAACAAGCAAAAGATTTTTCCCGGCCGCAAGCGGCGCGAATTATTGCCGAATATCTTTTAGCGTATCTTCGTTGACAAACCCTTTAACCTGTGGAATGTTTGATTATTAGGATTAGTCAAGCAATATGGCATCGAATAAGCAGTCAGATAATAAGGAATCGGGCGGATTCAGAGTGAGAATCGCTCCGTCGCCAACGGGTTTGTTGCATTTTGGTACAGCAAGATCCGCGCTTTTTAATCTCTTATTCGCCCGCCAAAATCAGGGAGTGTTCATTCTCCGGATCGAGGATACGGACCCCGAAAGATCAAAGCCCGAATACGAAGCCGATATTCTTAACAGCCTGAAGTGGCTAGGAATTAACTGGGACGAAGGGCCGGACGTTGGCGGACCTTATGGGCCGTATCGCCAAAGCGAGAAAATTGCCGCCTATCGCAGTTATCTTGAAAAACTGATCAAAGAAGAAAAAGCTTATTATTGTTTTTGCAATGAGGAAGAATTAGAAGCGCAAAGACAATACCAAATTTCCAGCGGATTGGCTCCTCGTTATGACGGAAAATGCAGTAAAATACCAAAAGATGAAGCGGAAAAAAGAGTAAAAGACGGTGAAAAAGCGGTTATTCGTTTTAGAGTTCCACCTAAAAAAATCAAATTTGACGATCTGATCCGCGGCCCGGTTGAGTTTGACGCCTCATTATTTGGCGATTTGGTAATCGCCAAGGATTTAGATTCACCTTTATACAACTTTGCCGTGGTTATTGATGATTACGAAATGAAAATTTCCCATGTAATCCGCGGCGAAGACCACCTTGCAAACACCCCGAAGCAAATACTGATTCAGGAGGCTTTGGGTTTTAAAACACCGATATATGCCCACATGGCGTTAATTCTTGCCCCGGACCGCACCAAAATGAGTAAGCGTTTTGGGGCAACGTCGGTTCGGGCGTATCGCGATGACGGCTACCTGCCGGAAGCATTTATTAATTTTATGTCATTTTTGGGGTGGAACCCGGGCAATGACCGGGAAATATATACCATCCCTTCGCTGATCAAAGACTTTTCTTTGGAGCATTGCCATAAAGCCGGGGCAATATTTAACATTAGAAAACTTGATTCGCTCAACGGATTTTACATCCGCCAAAAATCTCTCGATAAGCTTGTTGAATTGTGTATTCCTTTCTGGATAAAGGCTGATTTAATCAAAGAAACATCGGTTGAGAATAAGCCTGATAGCGAAAGTAACGTCTTGGTTCTCCAAACGCAAGAGAAACCGAAGTTTACTGTTAAAGATACCGATCATTTGATTCCTTGGGAAATGTTGGAAAAAATTGTTGCTCTTTATCAGGAACGGATGAAAAAACTTTCGGAGATATCTGAATTGAGCGACTTTTTTTTCAAAAGAAAACCGATTTATGATAAAGCGCTTTTGGCTTGGCAGAGCGACAACCCGGATAGTACAAAAAAAGCTCTTCAGTATCTTGTTAAAATCCTGGCAGAAATCCCCGACGATGAATGGCAAAAAGAAAACTTGGAAAAGCTTCTAATTGATGAGGCGACACGGTTTAGCGAAGTAGGGGATAAGGGGCATTTATTGTGGCCATTAAGAGCGGCGATAACCGGCAAAAAAGCATCGGCGGCTCCTTTTGATATTGCGGTAATCCTCGGAAAAGATACGACAATCGCCCGCTTGAACGAAGCAATTATTCTCCTTGACAATAAATAATATATGTTATCTAAACATCAATGGGGGATACTCGGCATTTTTGGAATAGTATTCTTGTTTTCAACTGTTATGATTGTCTCGGCGGCGACAAACACTCAATCGGTACCAAAGGGCGGATCTTCCGATGTGAGAATTCCGGAAAATGCCGCTGATTTTCAAAAAGCCGGAAATAACTTTATATCTTTATTTCCCGAAAGTCTTAAGCAGACATGGAACCAGGCGTTGGGTTTTTGGGCAAGAATAGGTGATCGGTTAAACGACCTTTGGGCAAATGGCATTAATAGCCGGGTATCTTCGATTGTTGACCGCTTCAATAGCATCATTGGCAGGGAAAAAGCAATTCGCGGACCGATTATACGAAATGAATTTGAAAAAGAAAAAACAGAAATGAAGGATAGTATCAATAATGATTTACCGCCCGTTACGAAATCAATTTGGGATAGCATTAGGGGCTTATTTGCCCGTTAAGCCGATACTTATATCATCTTGTCTGTAAAATTGACTGCTTTATGGGCGGGGGAATATATTGACAGACATTTTATGCCTGATATTATGGATATATATTAGTGAGTATAATAACTCTTACACTCATAATACATATGAGAAATAAACCCCTCTCGCTTATTGAACACATTCCTGCCTTTCTTGAGCATTGTTGGAATATAGGACTTTCAAAAAAACACTGGAAAACTATCGGCATTATTTAAATGTTTTTTCCCGATGGATAAATAGTCTTGATAAAAATATTACCCCGCAATTATTTAATGACAAATTATTGTTTGAATATAAAACCTTTCTATCAGACCAGCCTACTGGTCTTAAACTACGGTCGCGCTGATTTGGGAATGAAGATATCTGGCGGAAAACACATATATATTGAAATTGGAACCATCTCGTTATTTAAGCTTTGGTACACCTCGTAACAATGCACAAAATAGTTATATTATTGATTCCCGACGAACACACAATCACCAAATTTATTACTAACACTAATTGAATTATGCTGCCACAATTAGACGACTTTTTATTAAATTTAAAAGTAAACAACCTCTCCCCGGAAACAATATATAATTATGACAGGGATCTTCAGGTGTTTCAGGATTTTCTAAACGAGATTAAGATCGACTTTTCCAATATTGATAAAAAGACAATTCTGAATTATAAGGCGTATCTGATTTCCATAGATCGCAAGACATCAAAAAATCAACTGGCGGTCAAAAAGCTAGCCAGCTTTTCGATCAACCGGATGTTATCGACTATCCGATCGTATCTTAAATTTCTTATTGATATGGGATATCATACGCCGGTATCGCCAAGCGAAATCAAGCTGGTAAAAACTGAGAAAAAACAGGCCCGTATTTCCGAATTAAGCGATATTATCAAATTGATTGAGTCTCCAACCCAGTTTGAGCCAAACAAAATCGTCGCGCTAAGGAATAGAGCCATTCTTGAAACAATTTTCTCTACTGGAATGAGAATATCCGAGGCGCTTAATTTAAAGAAAGAGCAAATTGATAAAACAGGACGAATATTTATTCGAGGAAAGGGAAAAAAAGAAAGATTTGTATATTTGACTCCAAGGGCTCATGCCCATATTAAGGAATATTTAGACAAAAAAGGCATCGACAGTTCTGTTTATTTATTTATTCCAACCAAGGGTAGAAGTATTCACAATAAAGACAAAAGAATTTCACCTAATTATTTGGAGATGAAAGTAAAAAAATATCGGGAATTGTTGGGACTGAATATACCAATATCTCCCCACAGTTTACGCCACGCCTTTGCTACATATTTAGCGGAAAACGGCGCAAACCCGGCAGCTATCCAGATTTTATTAGGCCACGAATCGCTGGATACTACCACCAGATATGTCCACGCTTCTGACCAATACGCAGAAAAAACTCACCGACAATTCCATCCCCTTAAAGATTAATAGCTGAATATTAACAGCAGCTTCCCTGCTTTTTGAAATACCTGTATTAAATGTCGCACAATATCAGATACCCTATCTTCGTTTATTACGTCCTGTGCTCGGCAACAGGACGCCTTTAGGCCTACTTAGTCGGCGACCCACGCCGACGGCCCTCGGGCCGCTCAGCTTTTAAATCCTTATGTCTCTTATAATCCTTAGCTTTCAATCCCGCCCAAGCAAAAGAAATATCGTCGGTTAATATCGCAAACTCATCGTTTGTTTTTACGCCCCGTTCGTCCCATTCATTAGTTAAATCCTTTCTAATTTCGATGCTCTTCAGACGCAAATCAACCCATTCTTTGGAATATCCTTTTTTAAGGTAAGTTGCCAAGGCTCTTTGAATGGCTTTTTCCGGATCTTCGGTTTCTTCAATTCTTTCGTATCCTACCCGCGCCAACCAAAGCTTAAATGGTTCTGCCTTTGGCGACGGAATTGATTGAATTATACGGAAAACGCCTTCTGTATTAACGCAATCGGTTTCATATCTCTTGCCATCAGAAGATTCCAGTTTCAGTTGTCTACAAACTGTAGATAACTGAAATCCATCATTACTATTTACCCTAACCTTCATCGCCGTCCAATATTTGCTTGGCTGGGTACTATCCGTCAATGCCTCAATAACATCAACCACCGAAAAATACCACAACTCTTTTTCATCGTCCCAAACTCGGCGGATTGTCTTGCCTTCAAATATGGCGACTGCTTTGTTTTTTGATTGTCTAGCCATATTATTGTTATTTATTGTTAATAATTTATCAGTTATTTTTCCCCTTCCAAGATTATCTTTCTGGCTGTGTAAAAATTCGCTTTTCAGAATCTTAATCAACAACGACATAAGGAAATCGTTCAAAGCGCTTGCCTTCCGGATAGTCGTTATGGCAAGTAAAAAAATTGACGGAATTTTGAGCATCTGCCACAGAATATTGCGACGAATGGCAGGAATGCGCTTTTACCCGCTTTTCGATTGAATCAGTCACATCAATATGAATCAAGTCGGGATGTTGGTAATAATCAACTAAAAGAAATTCCGCGCAAGTCTATGATTTGGCGCTGGGATCCTGGAAGTGTTCCGGGAAAAAGAGAATATCGCGGGCGTATGGATAAGAGGCATCAATAACTATCTGCCCGGTATGCCGGTGGTCGCGGTGATTAAACCAGTTAACATCTTTATCAAAACGAACAATAATATCCTCCGGATTATGGGTAATAATTAAATCGGGTTGAAAAATCCGGATTTGTTTGGCAAGTTGCCCAATAATATCCAGATTATTTTCTACCTTACCATCCCCCATTCTCAGATAAATATTATCTTCCGATTTAATGCCTAGGGTTTTCATCGATTCGGTGTCTTCTTTCTCGCGTATTTTTTGCAACTCCTCGGTGATGATTTTTTTTGTCGGGAACCCATCTCGCCGCTGGTCATTTTTATTGACCATACTTTTTTCTGTCGGCGATCAATCGCGCAACGGTTCCGCCGCAATATAATTCCAGATCATCGGGATGGGCAAAAACCACCAATATTTTATTCTTATCAGTAAATATCTTTTCGTATGAATCTTTAATTAGAGGTGCCATATTCTGATTTTGCAATAAGATTAAGAGATATATCGAAAAATAATTCTTACTACGTCGATGAAACTGTACAACATTAATCCATTTACTTATATTCTCCTGTACCTTGTGGCTCTCCCGACCCCAATACGCCCAATCTTCTTAAGCCGTAAAAGTTTATCGAGGGCCTGTTTGGCCGTTGGACGAGCTATTTTCGTTTTCTCAACTATTTCCCCGGTGGTGGTCTCGTCTATTTTTTGTAAATATTCCCAAACAACAAGCTGTTTGATTGAAAGAAGTTTTTCAATATTCTCTTTTGAAAGCAGTTCAACAGCCATTTTCGACTGTTTCAGAAAAACAGCTAAAAAAAAGTCCAGCCACGCCGTAATATCTTCATGGTCGGCCTTAAACGTCTTTTGGCTTTTTCGTAAAGCCATATAATAATCCGGTTTATTGTCCTCAATTAATTTTTCATGGGAAATATAGGGCACGTATAGATAATCTTCTCTTAGGAAAAGAAGATTTGTCAGAATACGGCTAAGCCGGCCATTACCATCTTGAAATGGATGAATCTGCAAGAACTCAACAATAAAGTTGCCGATGACAAGAAGCGGATGATATTTTTTTTCCACGAGAGCTTCTTGTGTCCACTCCACCAATTCCTGCATTTCTTTAGGGGTAAGATATGCCAAAGTAGTATCAAAAAGGATTCCAATTGACTTTCCGGCTGCATTAATTATTTCAACCTTATTCTCAACTTTTTTGTATTCACCCCTATGGAGTTCATCTTTTTCTACATACTTTAAAAGTTCCTTATGAAAATGCTTAATTGTATTTTCTGAAAATTTAATAAACTTCCACGAGTCAAAGATGTCCTCAAGCAACTCGAAATAACCTCTTACCTCCTGCTTGTCGCGATCGGCAAATTTTTGGATATTAATGCCGCGCATCAGCTTTTCAATATCTTTATCTGAAAGTCGGGCCCCCTCAATGCGCGTTGAAGCGCCACTAGAAGTAACCAAGACAGACCGCTTAAGACGATCTAAAATCTGAGGGCTCAATCGAGCGCCGGCAATCCACTGTCCCTTTAATCCGTCGATTTGCGCAATCTTTAGCCAGATTTCCTTAGGAATATTTTCTATTCTTTGCTCAAATCGCTTATTTACTGTCATAACTTAATTTACTCACTATGAGTATAACCATAAGGACCTTGATTCTTTCGCTTCGCTCAGAATTTGGATATATCAACTATGTCCGATTGTATCTGATTATATCCGTAATGTCAACTTGCCGTAAAAACTATCTACTCCACGGGGACTGACCCCGCGGTAAATTATCGAGAACAGTTCTCGTTACATATATGGAGTAATAAACATTGACCACCAGAATAATAAACCGAAAAAAAAGATTATTACTCGGATAACTTTTCTATCTCTGAATAAATTCGCCAGTAAAAAATAGGATAGTGAAAAAGCAAAATGATAAAACGATATTGTAAGCGTTGCTACCAATGCGTCTCTATCAAAGCCAAACTTGAAGAATGAAAATCCAGATAAGCAAAAAATAAACAGTGTATATAACAAAGACCAAATAAGCGGTTTTCCTTTTTTAATAACCAAGATATATAGAATAATCAGCAATACCGGCATCGATATTATGGCTAGCATATTTAATATATTGTTTAATTATTATTTATTGTTAAATTAATTCAATTCTAAATACTTGCCCTCGCTGATTATTTTTGCGGAATTGATTTCGCGTTGCTGGTTCTTTTTTTTGGGATAACAGTTTTTTTATTACTTACGTTTTGAATGTCAGCTCGGTTATACTTCAGTATCGCCTCCATCGGACAGAGACCGTCCAAACACTTATGCGGAAAATAATTCCAAGCATCGTTAATAATCTCAAATATCCTATTCAATTCTTTAATGCCTTGTCCCCTATCAAATGCTTGGACAATCTTCGTCAGTTCGTTATCATTTTTTTCACGGTAAATAATATCCTTTATCTGCTCCAATGTGAGGGGGCTGTTGATTTCTTTTAATATATTAGAAAGTTTTTTTTCTGTTTCGTTTCGTTTTTTTAAAATCTCTTTTACCTTTAACGAATTACTTTTATTTTTAGTTCTGATAATCTTTTTTTCGTCTTCTTCGCTTACAACTGATACCGAAAGATCGCCTAAACGCGCCTCCTCTCTTACCTCTTCTGCTTCATCTTTTGTTAATGGCTTTTTACAAGATAATTTTTCCAAAATAGAAATTCTATATTCCTGTTGCGCCTCGTAGCTCAATTTTTCTTTCCTCATCTCTTGGAAGTCATCAATAGAGTATCTCAAATAATTATTTTCTATTTCTTTCATCACTTTAACGTTACTTAAAATGAATGGGTCTTTTGGGGCTAACGCCTGGCCACGCTCCAGCCACTCTTTCCCTTGCTTAAAATCAAAATAACTGAAGTAGCTCATCGCCAAATCGATATATGCCAAGGGATTCATTAAATCCAAGCTTATTGCTTCTCTTAAGTCGTTTCTCCCCTCATCTAATTGGCCCAGCATTACTTTAGCCCAACCCAAACTCCTCAAATTTTCCGCATGGCGAGGCAATAATTGATTAGCTTTTTCAAGCGCCATTCTTGCCAAATGAAATCGTCCACACTTCATTCTGGCAATACCCAAAAGATAGTATAAATACGAATTTTCCGGCGTTTCTTTTATCGCTTTCTTGATAACAGTAACTGCCAAGGACGATTTTCCTTGACGCATCAAATTATCAGCTTTTATAATTTCTTGTTCCATCATAAACTCCACATTATTGACGATAATTCACAGTAAAAGTTGTGTTAAGTTGTCCGAATCGCGAAGATGAACACACAAGCCTGCCCTCGTGCTATGATTATCAAAAACAAAATTTACGCAAATTTTCTTTATTAATCAATTCATATTCTCCCTTCCACAAAGAAGGTTTTTTTATTTTTTGTTTTTCCCCCC
>CAZUEG010000014.1:0-10481 GCA_964619495.1 uncultured Candidatus Saccharibacteria bacterium
ACGAAGAAAAACACCTTGCCAATACGGTACGATCGGTACTGGAGAGCGGTTTTCCCTGTGAACTGATTGTTGTTGATGATGGGTCCAAAGATCGGACGCTATCAATCGCAAAATCTTTTGAGCCGAAAGTAAAGATATTGGTCCATAAAAAAAACCGCGGCAAGGGCGCGGCAATGGCCTGGGCGATTAAAGAAGCAAGGGGTGAGATTATCGTCTTTCTCGACGCTCACCTGCTGGGCTTAAAAAAATCTCATTTGCTTTTTATGGTGATACCGATTGTCGAAGGAATCGCCGATGTGACGGTCGGCCACTGCGGAACGCCGCTGGCATCTTTAAAAAATACCTTATTGCCGTTATGGATTATCAGCGGCCAAAGGGCATATCGGAAAAGCGACTTAATGCCGATTGCGCCAAACCTGGAATCGCTTGGTTATGGAGTAGAGACATTTCTTTACAACAAGTTTCGCGACAGAGAAACGATGGTCATTCACCTGTTAGGAGTTAACCACTTGTTGAAGAATGATCATATGACAGCCCGGCAGACCGCTTCTTCTTACCTGAAAGAGGCGGCAGATATTATGAAAACCGTTTCCAGGGTTGAGAATCTGAACCCCCAAGAACTGATAAGATTCAAAAATGAGGTCTACGCTGTATTCAGCCAGTATGCCAAAAGCGGCAAGCGGTACGCTACCACTTATGCCAAGAAACTGGCAAAAATATTACAGATGGAAATATAGCAATAGCAGTGATTGAGTGATTAAGTGATTTAGTTTTAAGCGAGGGTAAATTTTTTAAGGTGCCACGAGAACCGTCCTCGAGGACGGTTCTCGTGGTGATAACCATCGCTATGCTCACCCTTCAAATAACAGATTACTGGAGCGGATTTATTTCCGCAACCGATGAACGATAATTGTTTTTAGGCCGATAAAGCCATCTTTAAAACGGATATGCTTTCCTTCGGCAATCATCCGCGGCGAATAACTGATCGGCACCTCTTTGATTTTTATCCCCCGTTTGATTATTTCTATCGTTATTTCCGCCTCGAATTCAAAACCGCAACTGGTAAAATCAATTGATTTAATCAATTGAGCAGAAAACAACTTGTAGCAGGTATACATATCCTGAAGCCGGGTATCAAACAGGATATTTACAACAATTGTCAATAATTTCCCGCCGAGAAAATAACGCCAATCGATATTTTTCTCTCTTTTGACAACGCGCGCTCCATATACTACCGGATTGTCGCGGCTGAAAACATTAAGAAGCTTAACGAAATCATTAGGATCATATTCCAAATCGGCATCTTGGATAATTATCGCATCGCCTTGACTATAGCCAAAGCCGGTTTTTAATGCCGCTCCCTTGCCTCGGTTTTTTTTATGAGTAATTATTTTTACCCGATCGGCGAATAGCTTGAGGATATTTTTTGTGCCATCTGTCGATTCGTCGTCAACGGCAATAATCTCTTTTTCCCACCCGGATATTTCAAGACTGATAAGTTTTTCTAAAACTTTTTCAATCGTTTTTTCCTCGTTATATACAGAAACAATGATGGATAATTTCATTTATAGTAACGGGCTATGATTATATTTATAGATTACTGCCGACGAGTTGCGATAAATTTCGGTTAAAAACGGATATTGTTGCCCTAGTATTATCGCGCTCATCGGCTCTTTATCGGTTATAAGTATATAACCAATGCGGTTATCGTTAAAAAAATCATTTATCTTTACGGGATCCGATTTCCCGGAAAGGAAATTATTAGCCCTGCTAAGCTTGCTTTTGTAATTAAGCGTCATCTGCGGATGGCCGACATATGTTTTTCGGCCGGAATAAAACGGAATTAAGTTGCCGATTTCTGATGATGACATAATTATCGCATCTTTTGGTGTTTGTTTAAGCCATTGCATCGCCTCAATGATTTGTTCGTCAACAAAAAACAAACGATTTTCTTTTTGACTCATAGTCCCATAAAATAACTTTGATTCAAAATTCAAGGGAATAACAATAATTAACAGCAAGATCGGCCAAGCTAATAAGTGGAAATAACTATCAGAAAAAGCTTTTTTTATCGCCATATATATGTTCATCATCCCTAACGCCGCCATAATGGCAATCGGCGCGTAAAATGCGGTTTCGAGAATCCGTCTTTGCATGGGGATAAAAGGCGCATAGGATAACAGCAAGGTTATTAATATCCATAGTCCAAAGAAAACTTTTCTGTTTTTATCTCTGGTAAAGAAAATTCCGATCGCCGCAAAGGCAATTATTAGCCCGTGCCCGCTAATATAGGCCCAAAGCGAGGCGAGTTTAGGACGTTTTGCTTCTCGATTAAGGACCATTCTTGGTCGAAATTACCCGGCAATGCAAAATAAGCAAAGGGGATGATTGCCGCAACAAAATAAATTGCGGTGTTTAACAAATGCCGCCCATTCCATTTTTTATCAATTACTGACCGGCAAATATATAAACCGACGATAATTGTATAGGGCAGCAATAAATGAAATGCAAGAATAAATGCCAAAACAAACGACAATAAACCGGCGGTTAGCGCCGCTTTCGCGCTGTTTGAAACAAAAGACTGATAAATAAAATATAGCGCCCACAATAAGATTATGTTTGCCAAAAGCATGTGGGGAAAATGAAAAAATCTGACTGTCGTAAAAGCGTCGGGGATAATAAACGCCAGCCAATATCCGTTCGCGGCATACCAGCTAGGCATGGCGATAAAAAGACAAGCAAATACGCTATCAGCCGCCAGCTATTATCTTCAACAAAACGGCGGATGAATAATATCACCGTAAATATTAATAATCCGCCAAAAAAGATCCGCGCCAATAAGAAAATCTGTTCTGCCGATAAATTTAATAAGCGGCTTAATTGTCCGAGGGCGGTATATAATAAATAGATCGGATGCCGGCCGTTATATTCACCGGTAAAATTATTTTCAAAAAGCCAATCTCCATCTCTACCCTGATTGACTGCCGACAAATATACCATTTTGTCGTAAACAACGGTAAAACTGGCGACAAATATCTTGCCATCTTCCGGCTGACGATTCATTATCAGCCGGCTGATCTCCGGGGCAAGAATTTTAAAACTTAAACCCAGAGAGATTAAGACAATCAATCCTAATATTATTTTTTGATAATTTTTGGCAAGCATCGCTTAATAACAACTGATAATAAAAACAGAATTGATTCGATAATGATTTTATTGTTCATTTTCGACCGGCCCTTCCGCCGTTCGGTAAAAGTAATCGGCATTTCCGTTATCTTTCCCCCTGATAGCGACGCCAGGTATTTTATTTCGACTAAAAACGCATAACCGTTAGTTCGCAAATTATCCAGAGGAATTTTTTTTAATAAATTGCTTTGCCAGCCGCAAAAACCGCTCGTCATATCATAACAAGAAAGATTTGTCGCCATCCGGGCAGCGCAATTTCCTATCCGGCTGATTAACCGCCTTCTTAAATCCCAATTGACAATCTTCCCCTCGGAAACGTACCGCGAACCGACGACTAATTCATTTTCCCCAAGAGCATTCAACATCAACGGAAGATATTGCGGATGATGAGATAAATCAGCGTCCATTTGGATAACATATTGCGCTCCCCCGTCAATCACCTTTATTATTCCCTCGATACACGAACGGGAAAAACTTCTCAAGGCGGTTTCGCTGTTATTAAAGACGGCTGACCAAGCTTTCAGAAAATAAAGATAGAAGAGCGGATGGCCGTCAATAACCGCCCATCGCCATAATCCTATAAAGGAATTATTAATAGTATTTGCCACGTTCGCCTCGTCGGACCAAAAGGCGCGAAGACCGATGTGGTCAAAAATGTAAAATATCGCCACTGATAAAAAACAGGCGACCATTAAATATTCCGGTCTTGAAAACAGTAATATCTTTTTTGTGGCGCTGACGATTTTGTCTATAACTAATTTGACGCTCATTTTGTTGTCGAAAAAATACGGCGATTAATTTTGTATTTACCGATAAGCGGCGCATTTTTTTCGTTTTGTCTTATAAGAACGAGAATATAATTATCAACAAACACCGGTGCCCAATTTTTGTCATCAATTATCCTGATGAAAAAGCTTTGCGCCCAGGGAGTCATATCGCGATACGAACAAATTATCGCATTAAAATTATATATTCGGTCCGCTTCCGCCCAAATGTCGCTG
Source organism: uncultured Candidatus Saccharibacteria bacterium (assembly GCA_964619495.1). Classification (GTDB taxonomy): domain Bacteria; phylum Patescibacteriota; class Minisyncoccia; order Minisyncoccales; family GWA2-46-15; genus CAZUEG01. Next base: position 4,188 of record CAZUEG010000014.1, read on the forward strand.
TTTTCCATCATTGGAATATATGTTTTAGCAAAAAAATCGGGGGGATATGCTTCAGGACGGTTATCGACAAAGACTTTTTCGTCGGGAAAAAAATGATAAATCATATACGCGCCATCGTCGTAGTTATTAAAATACGGCCCATTTATTTTTTCGGTTTTGATAAATTCGGCGGCGTCATTAACTCCCGGCTTCAGGCCGATGCCGAAATTATTATAGAGACGGCTAATAAGCGGATAATTCACTAATGTGAAGATTTACCCAAAATAATTCTAAAATTGGTAAAATAAGCAAAGGATGCCAATTGTTTTGATTTTCCCGATATTGCCAAAGAACCGATGTGAATATACCGGAGAATAACAGCGAAAAAACTTCGGGACGAACCTCGATCCGGGAACCGACTAGGGGGATTAATAATATCGAAAGAACCGCGGCAATATTAAACCCTCCGGCCTTAATGGCAATCTCAAAAAATAAATAAAAGGCGGCAACTGATGCGAAAATAAACAACAGATGAGCGCCATTAAACGATCCGACTATAAAAAAGAGATAGAATAGAAGGCCGCTCCCCCAGTGATGGTTAATAACCGGATAATTGGAATTAGTATAAGAGTAATAATTGGTTTTTAAGGTAGACATGTTACCGGCAACATTTTTCAGGACCACCCGTCCGTTTGTCAGATGACGGCCCAAATCGACGACCGAAAGGTCTATTTTCTGAACTAAAAACAACGAATACCAAACAACAAAAACGATTATAATCAGAATTTTTAAATACGGTTTTCCCCAATGGGTTTTGTCGTTCGGAACATCTTTTTTCCGGCCAGCTTTGTCGATTGGGTAATTATCAATTAAAAAATCGGAAAAAAGCATATTTTAATCGCCTGAAATAACAAGTCCGTTGGGTCCTGCTTTAATTATTTTACCGCAAACCGGACGATTAGATTTTTCGTATTCTTTTTTGATAAATTTCTCAAGGCTAGTTTTATAATTGGCACCCATAGCAACGAGAACATCGCGGTGAGGAATGGCGATATAAAACTCATTTCCCAAAACGGTGCTTAGTGTTTTATAAAGATTTGGAAGCAAAATTCTTGCGGCATCATAACCGTCGTTATCTTCCCAAATAAGAGAAAAGTTGCCGTCTTCCATTGGTACCTGCTTGACCTTATTATTGCCGGGAAGTTTTTCTAGATGGTCTATTGCCAGCTTTTTAATTTCTTCTCTTGATATTTTCAACCGGTTAATTTCTTTCAAGGTAAGGTAGGTGTATGTTTTTTCGCTGTCTATTACATAAATTATCTTCAGATCGGCCAAGAAATCATCAAAAAACAGATTTTCTTCTGCGGGCAGGTATTTTAATTGAGCCTTAGCATACTCAATATCTTTCAACGGCTTAACTTGCGGAAGAATCCTTGCTTTTATCTCTTCCAGGGTTAATTCTTTTCTTGTTTTAAGGGTTTCAAGGTTAATCTGTAGAAACATCTCCAATTCTTTTTCCCAATCGTTAAAACCCTTGTTTTTGGAATTATTGAAAGGTGTATGTAAAAAAGCGGAAAATTTATCGTTAATTTCCAAGCTGAATTTTTCGCTATCGGTCTTTGCGTTATACTCCGGATGAATTTTGCTTACATACTCCAACGCCTTTTCTAGATATTCTTGTTTAGTCATGTCTTATCTTAGTATTAAAATTATAATCGCTTATTTGCCACTATGGAATAATTCTAAGATAATCCTACCACAAAATAGTTCAGAATTACTAAGTCGTTTTCATATGTCAATCGGCTGGAAGGAGTGTTTTAAAAATACATTATTGGTCCGCCGCAGGAATATCGTTTATTTTTGTCTTGGGGCTTACTAAATCAATAATTGTTTTACCTTCCGATGATACTAAAACTGCATAGCGGACCTTTAGAACTAGCGCTTTTTGCGATAGCTTGGCAATGTTTTGGTCGATCTTATCGGTGGCGTTGCTTATAATATCGATTACGATGTACGGCAAGCGATTCTGGTAAATTAACAAATCGGCGTTGATAATATCTTTCCCGATTTTAATACCGGCATCTATTTGAATTTGTTTTTCCGGATAATGATACTTCTCTATCAGCTCTACCAATAAGTATGCCCGCCTTTTTTCTTTATCATTCTTAAATCCAAATTTCCTTTGTGAACCGCGATAAATAATCTCCGATTCGTCTTTAGAGATAAAAAAATAGCCTTTCTCGCGGCCACTGATAATTACTTCTTCCAACTTCTTATAAGTCAAGCTCATAATTTTTTAATATTATTGATAAACGCCTTGACGATGGTCGATATTAATGACCACCACAAGCAAAAGATTATTAAATATTCTATAAAGTACCCGATATGGCCAAACCCGACAAGAATAAATGCCTAATAATTTCCCGTCCAATTTTTTACCGATGAAAGGATTTTCCTCCAACGATGCTAGCGCTACCAGGATACGCTGTTGATCTCTAGGGGGTATTTTTTTAAGCTCTTTTTCTGCTCTTTTTCTTAGTTTTATTTGCCACCTCATATTTATTTTTCGACTCATCGGCTAGAACAAACCCGTGCCCTAGCATCAGATTTTCAAGACTAATATATTGTTTGTAGGCGCCGCTTTTAACATCTCTTTCGACTTCAGCGATGTCTTTGTCTAGGTTTGGAAAATCTTTCATTACTTCCATTGTTTCCGTCCATGAGTCGAATTCGTCAACAGACATCAAAACTACCTTTGGTCGGCCGTTCTCGGTTAAAACGTAATGAGTATCAGGGATTTGTACATCATCGGCAATTTGGAATAATCGTTTTCGCGCCTCGGTTATTGATATTATGTGTTTGTTATTCATATCTTAAATATTAAAAATGGACATTACTTATATGTCCATAATAGCGTACATCACAAATTATTGTCAAGACAGATTACGCCTTACTGTTTTCTTTAAAGCTATAGAAACTGTCTTTGGAAACAATAACATGATCGATAATTTCAATTCCCAGCATCCTTCCAGCTTCGATAAGGCGCTTTGTCAAAACAAGATCGGCAGTCGATGGTTCAGCATCTCCCGATGGGTGATTGTGGGCGATTATTATCTGCGCTGCAGAGCATTTAATCGCCGGCTCAAACACCTCTCGGGGATGGACCGAATTAACATTAAGCGAACCAATCGATATGATTTCTCTTTTTATTTCCTGGTTGCGGCTGTCGAGATAAAAAACAAAAAAATGTTCTTTCTTTTGATTGCGGTAATCCCGCAACTCTTCCCATATTTCTTTCGGCGATAAATATATTCTTGTTTCCTTGCCTTTCAAAAACCTTCTCCCTAATTCAAAACACGCGATTATTTCGCAAGATTTTGTTATTCCCATGCCGGAATTCTCGGTTAATTCCCTAATTGATACATCTACTATTTTTTCTTTCCCGTATTTTTTTATCAGATTATCGGCGACCTCTATCGCATTCTCTCCCATTTTTCCGGTCCGTAAAATTATCGCAAACAGTTCCGAGTCGGAAAGTTTCTCCGGACCATAATGAATGAGTTTTTCTCTCGGGCGATCAACTTTAGGCAAGTTCTTGATGGTTACGCCGCGGTGATTGTTTTTAAGCATAGTTTTATTTTACAAAAGGGACTCGATTGATCTTTTTTTATTTATTCTGCGGTTCGTTATTCATTATCGCTTTAGTAAAAATCACATAGTCCTGCCGGAAATGATGGTCCTTTAGAATGTTGGTTATTTTAAATCCCATTGCCCGATAAAATTTAACCGATTCCCAGTTTCTGCCGGTCTCAAGAGTAACTTTATGGCATTTATTCTTTTTGGCGATTTCTTCGGCGCAGGCAATCAGTTGCCGGCCAATCCCCCGCCGCTTCAGGCGATTACTTACCAAAAGCATATCGACGTACGCCACGCCTCCTTTTGTTATCAGTTTTAATACGCCGGTAATTTTATTATTCTTAACGGCAACTATCCGGCATATTCTATCGGTATAATCGACATCGCGGCCAAAATGTTCACGATTGGCAATCGGCCACTCGTTTTCTTGGAATTTTTTTATTTGTCCCGTTTTTCCTTTTACAATTTTGAGCCTTATTTTATCCGCCTGATTGTCGATTATCCTTTTTATCTCCGGACCATGAGTTCTATGATAATGATTGGTTTCAATTTTAATCAGGTCTAATGGCGTGGTCGGATCATCGTTCCAAACCGGATTTTTCCATAACTTATCGGGCAATATCTGATAATCTTTTAATAACTTGCCGCTAAGCAGTTGAAACTCACGATAAGCCGCCGGCCATGCTTTTTTCGCCCTTGCGGCAACGTATTTATTGTTGATTTTGAACTTCATATCGGCCGGGGCATTGGACGCTACTCCCGCTTTTACATCCTTTAATGCGCGGATTTGATGAGTTGCCCATCCCGACAAATGGCTGACTATGTTTTTCAGGCTCCATTTATCAAACAGCAAGTCGTTTTCTTTTCCGATGGGAAAACAATTGATGATGCCGATGATTTCAGCGCGCGCTTCTTTGTAATCATTAACCGGTTTTTTCATAATAAACGGGATTGCGTTCAGCTAAATTAGCTGCGACTTACGAATTTTTTATACATATAGCAATGATTCACATACCGGCCGCGATGAAGCACTCCCTTTGGTAAATTGCCGTAATCGGTAAATCCGAATTTTTGATACATCCGGCGGGCAACGGGATTATTGCCAAATACGCTAAGAGTTACAAGCTTCATCCCCTTGAGGTTATCTTTCGCAGTTTCGAGGACAAGCTTCATCAGGAGCTTGCCAATTCCCTCTCCGCGGTAATTTTTATGGATTGTTATCCCAAACGTACCGATATGGTTGTCGATCGACTTGTCGCCAAGTTTGATGTCAGCGACACCGATTAATTTTTTACCGGTAAAAACAATCAGTTTTACCGCCTTGTGGCTCCTTATTTTTTTGATGAACGATTCCAGATATTTCTTCTCGTCCTTAAAAGACAACTGCTCCCCCTGAAAAGTGATAAACGTCCGTTCTTTAGAAAGAGTATTAATATAGCTTCTTAGCGGCTTAAGGTCGCTCATCAGGGGACAGCGGACGATAATATCCGTTCCTTTCTTCGTTTTTCCTTGATAAACTACTTTTCCCGATTTCATATTGGTTTGCCTTCTATATTTTATATCTGTTTTTCCGTACCGCCAGTAGAAACACGACCACCATTCCATTGCCCACCGTATGCTCGGCTAATTTCGCCGCCAACTTCATAAAACACAAGATTAGCAATCCTGGCGCCCAGTTCCAATCGAAACGGTTGATTGCCACAATTTGCCATTCCAAATGTCAATTGGCCGGAATATCCGGGGTCTGTTTTCGTTACCATCAAATTAATTCCGCAACGAAATAAACTGCTCCGCGTATAGGCATTTACCATAACGTAAACGGGCGGCTTCCCTTCGTAAACTTCAATTTTTTCTCCGGGAACGTTAACTGTTTCAATTGTCTTAATCAGGTAAAAACTACCCGGATTAATAATTATTTCTTTATCTCCTTTTTCTATGCTGACTACTTCTCTGACGTCTGATGTTTTTCTGTCCTTCACGCCCATATAGCCTCCGCTTGTCAACTCATAAACTACACCGACGCGAACATCAAAGCCGGTGCCTTCGGGATTTATCTCCCTTTCGTCTAGACCTTCGATAAGTTTATACTTTTTATTAAGGTCAATGATTGTTTTGGCGGCAATAATCATAATTAATAAATATTTATATTGCTAATTTTCTTTTTTTGTTTTTTCTAACACTTCTTTTATTTCGAAGTATTCAAACGGCACGACGCGAACGCCGCTAGTGCCTGCTCCCTTAAGCCATTCTTCTACCTCCGGTATTTTTGACTCGGGAGCCTGGATTTCTCTGATTCTTTCCGGCGGAATACGACCATGACTCCATAATTCAACAAGCTTATCTCCCAGCTTTCCGCTGGCTTCTTCCGGTCGTTCTTTGATCTCACCTTCGATGCCTTCCGACTCCACGACAATATAGCAAGGAAACTGGTTTTCAATCTCTGATCTCTCTTCTGGCGGCAAAGCGTCGTACTCGGCAATTTTTCTTTGAAGCAGTTTAATCTTTTTTTGAATCGACATAGCGATCAGGTCGCGCGGATGCCCTGATTTTTCTTTCAGGTCCCTGATTATCCAATGAATCATTTCCGGGAACCGATATTTTGGCAATCTCTCGCCGCGCGGAACATAAAAGAAACGAATTTCATCTAATAGCGCCTGCTTCCTTAGTATCGCCTCCGCT
>CAZUEG010000015.1:0-10369 GCA_964619495.1 uncultured Candidatus Saccharibacteria bacterium
ATATCCTGAATCTTTACCTTAACATCATCGAGAAATATCTTCTTGAAGCCGTCTTTTTCGGGGTCGGTTTGGCTGTTTATCATCTTATCAAAATTTTCAAGAGGAAATTTGGCATCGATGGGGAGAATTTTCCCGTTCGGCAGTTTCAATACCGCGTCCACCTGCTCGCCGGAGGGAAAAAGGTGCTGGGATTCATATAACTCTTCGGGAAAGCGCTGGCTTAAAATATGGTCCAAAGACGCTTCCCCCCATTGTCCTCTTAATTTCGGCGCTTTGAAAATATCCTGAAAAGAGGAGACATCTTTGACCTGCGTTTGAATCTGTTTGAGGTTTTCGCGGATTGTTACCGCCTCTTCGGTAAAGGAACGGATCTGTCGGTTCATTTCCGATGAGGAAACGTTGACATTATCGCGAATCTCTTTCAGCTGGATACTCATCAGATCGCTTAAACGTCTTTCCAGATTTAAAATCAATTCCTGTTGCTTTTCATCTTTTTTCGCATCGCGAAAAATCATGAAAAAGGCCAGCACGACCAAGCCCGATAAAATAAATATAGGAATGAGAATAAGGGTCATTTCCTCATTTACAGTATTCTACAATTTCCGGACCGTTTACCGATAGTGGATAACAATTTCCCCAATCAAGAATATCACATACACCGACAAAAGAAAAATCGCTTCTTTGACGCTTATTTTTTTTCCGCTTCTTAGAAAAACCATAAAAGATATTGCCGCCAAGATTAAAAACACCCGTCCTAATATATATGGCGAAAAGTCGGTTATTATTATCGGATGGATAAGAGCAACAATCGCCAAAACAAGACTGGCGCAAGCGATTACCCCTCCCATCAAATCTCCCAATAACAGCCAGTCCTGCCTGCTTTTCGCCGATACCGCCGTAAAGTACAGTTCCGGCAGACAATTTCCAAAACCGACGATAATAATCCCGACCAATCCGATCGGAAGCGATAACCTTTCGGCAAAGAATAAGCCGGAGCTTACTATTCCCTGCGATCCGATTATCAATAAAACCACTCCCAGCCCGAGTCGGAGAATGCTTTTGTATGGCGGTTTTTCATCAGTTGCCGGCACAGCGTCATAAGCTTTATGAAACCGGTCTCCTTTGGAGAAAAGCCAGATATTATACGTGATGAATGCCAACAATAAAACAATGGCGTCAATCCGCCCCAGCTCGCCGTCTAACGATAATAGTAACGGCAGTAAAGCAATGCCCATCGTGAATAATCCGCTTCTTTGGACCATCCGGCTTTCGGCGGTCAATCCCCTGCTAATCAACGCCCCAATGGCAATCCCGATTGTTAAATCAACGACATTGCCGCCAACTACGTCGCCAAAGGATAACTCCGGAATCCCCTTGATTGCGGCGCTGATTCCCACGAACAGATTAGGCACCGAAGTGGCGAGAGCCATAACGGAAAAACCGACGACAAACTCCCGCCATTTTAAAGCTCTTGCGAGCCGAGCCAGAGACTCCACCGCCAGACTGCCGGAAAATGCCATCAGAAAGGCGCAAAAAATAAAAATGAATATCTTCAGGGCTATCAGCATAAGATACTATTCTGTTTACTAATTTATCGCCATAACGATTTCATATATCATTCCTCCGAGAAAAATCAGCGCTAACGGCGCAGCAACCCATAGCCGTCCGGTGATTTTATAATACATTGCCATAATTAATATTCCTTCAAGCCCCATCGCCACCCCGCCGAAAAAACTGATAATCCCGATAAAATTCTGAAAACCGATTATAAATAGGATAAGGGGAATTACAAGAACCAACAAAAGAGAAATCCTTTTTGTAAGGCGCAAATCATAATTGAATATTTTTCTTTGGGTAAGAGCGATTGCCACGAAAGAGGTGAAGGTGGTTATCAGCCCCATAATCGAGCCGATGAATACCAACTGACCGCCAAATATCGCCTTCAGGCCGGAGATTGCGTCATCGGATGTGTCTATGCCGGTAATTCCGCTGACTAAAATGGAAAAAACCAGATAAAAAATAATCGATATGATTACCCCCATAACTATCGCTTTCTTCAGATATCGCTTATTTTTTCCCAGCATTTCTTCTATTTCGGGAATCATTGTTGCCCCCCAAAGAGAAAATAATATCGGTCCGTACGGTAAAAAGATATTATTCCAACTTGGCGAAACAGTTAATAAATTACTGATACTGAAGTAAGGCTTGCCGAAAAAAGCTAAATATAAAATAAAAAACAGAAGAATCAAAATATCAACTCCGGAAATATTCCTGACGGAATTCGTGCCCAACGCGACAAGCAAAGCTCCAAATGAAAAATAGATAATGCAATAAATAAAATCACCACTTCCTAAAATATTGCCAAGAATATTGTGAAGAAATCTGCCGCCAATGACAAGATACGCTAATATCGAGCCGTAGGAGCCGATGACGCTGATCCAAAATGCCAATCCCTTCCCCGGTTTGCCGAAATAGTGCTCCGAGTAACTCGGTAAACGCAGAAAATCCGGCGTGTTTAGAGCCACTTCGCCAAAACACCAATGAACTAATGCTATTAATCCGCCGATAACGACAAAATAAAACAGCATTGCCGGCAAGCCGACTTGGGCGGTCAGATAAGGCAGGGCAAAAAAACCGACACCAATTATCGTGCCCGTTAAAACAAAAATGGCGGATAAAAGCTGTTTTGTTTGAGAAGAAAACATTCGATTAGACAACTAATGTGCGCAAAGTATTTCAAAATATACCATCAGTCTTATCGCTTAAAACCGATAAATTCATCAGTATCTTTTGCGATATTGACGGCTTCTTTTTTTGTCATCGGAATAAACGGAATTGAATATATCTTTTCATCTTTTGTATTTATCGCCAGTAACTCATCTCCGCCGTCTGAACCAAAACCGATAAAATCCGGTAAAAATTCTTCTACATTGTAATTATCGTTTAGTGTTTCAATTTGATCAAATGGCCAAAGAGAATAAATCAGATTATTTTTCGGAGACAAAAACTGTTTTCCGGAATATTCTTTGCACAAATCAATTATTGTTTTTTTATCAATTTCGAGCATATTTTTTATTTCTTGGGTTATGCTCAAATACTGAAATAATGACATAGAAGCGCCTTAATACTCTTTCTACCCCAACCACTCTTTAGGTATATTTCTCTTCGTTTGGCATCAATTCTGTCAGAAAAAGCTTCGTAAAATACTAATTTGAATGGTCTTAGTGGTTTAGTATATTTGTTCTTTCCTTTATTGTGTTCGTCAAATCTTCTTTTTAAATCATTAGTATATCCAATATATAAAGAGTTATTCTTAGCGCTTCTCAAAATATATACATAAAACATAGAACTTCAATCATTGAAAGAGCGTCACGTAATAAATTTATTTCATAAATTTAAACGCGACAGCCGAGTTTAAATTTTCTGAAAGAAAATTTATTACTCGTAACCTCAATAAAATATCGATTCTCGTTATGATTTATCTTTTGTCCTCCTCTGTATCTACAATTTTGGCAATTTTGGGCGTCACGTAATAAATTTATTTCATAAATTTAAACGCGACAGCCGAGTTTAATCCGCCAAGGGCGGATTATTACGTTGCGGCCTCGGCGGGATTCGAACCCGCGTGACATGGCTGAGAACCATGTATCCTGGGCCACTAGATGACAAGGCCTACACTAGTGAATAAGTCAGCAAGCTAATAAGTTATTAAGTTTTTAATCGAGATCATCCCTCGCTGAATACCGCTTTCACGCGCAGAATCGCATCTTTCTCCTCAATATCCAAAAGATATACGTCTTTTAAGACGTTAAATAGCTTCAACCTTTCGTCTCCGTCCATTTCCGGAAGGCGGTTCAATAAATAGCTTTTCTGCTCGACGCCAATCTCGACGATCTCAATAAAGCCTTTTAATGTTTCGTCATTAAGTAATTGATTTGCCATATTTTTAGGATTGTTGCGGAGAAGGCGCTGGCCCGGTTCCGGAACTTCCGCCTGCCGGTGTATGCCTCGTTCGCGCCGTTACGGGTCACGGTACTCTGTGTTGTTGTCCCTGCCCTGCCCCGCCGCCTGCCGTCCCCGTGCTTCCGACCGCCGACCCGCTTCTTGGCGCGCTTTCCGGTTGACCGCCCTTTTTGGATTTAGTGTTATCTTTTTTGGTGTCGCTCGTCGATAAGACCATATCGATCATCCAATCAATAAATCCCCGCCTTGTCTTAACGCGCCGCTCGTACACTCCTTTCTGTTTTTTTGCAAATTCTTCCCACTCGCGGCCACCGACAGGCACCCCCCAGCTCTCGGCAAATTCTTTTACTGCCGCCTGATCGCTTTCCCATCTTCCGGATAAATCCGCCAAACCGCCTTTTCTCGTCACGACAGACTCAATAAATTCTCCGGCGTTCAGCCCCTCCCCTTGAAATTCCTGTTTAATTGCCGCCAGCTGTTCTTTGCTTTTGGGATCCTTTTTCATTGTTTCTCTGATATGCTCGGTAATTAACCGCTCTCTGACCCGGTCATAAGCAGCTTCTACGCCGCCAGCGGCATCATTGGCAGCATTCTCCCATCTCTTAAGCTCCAGCCTGGCGCCTCTGGACAATCTTTCATCGCTTTCATCCCAAGCAGTTTCCAAACTTTTTGTCGCCTGATCTACTTCCGTTTTGTGCAGGAACTTTCCGACATTATCTACTTTGGTAAAGCCGAATTTTCCGACAACGGTACCGCTTTGATCCTCTACGGTGAAACCGCTCCCTCACCATCTTTTGTTTTCTACAATTCGATATCCAAGGCGATTTGCCGCCCGCGTCCATCCGTCTAAATTGTTTGGTTCATTTTTTATCGTCTCCGCAAGGCCGGATAATTGCGCGGCAACATAATCCCCTTTAGCCACCTGTTTTTTTCCGCCTAGAACTGTTGTTTCCGGCGTCCTGCCGTTTAAACATCCGTAAACCTCTCTTATCGCTTTATCCAGCTGATTAAGTCCGGCCTCCAGGACGGTTTTCGCCGCCATTAGTTGCCTGACTTGCATTTCGTCGGGAGGGGTTTTCTTTTTAGCCTGTTCAATTTGACGATCAAGATCTCGCATATCCGCCTCCTTTCCCTCCTCCTCGCGTCCCAGCTCTCTCATCAGTATTGTTTGACTTTCGATTGAACCGGCGCCTTTTGCCAAATCTGCTCTCAAGGCGTATGCGTTTTCAACCCGCCGATTATGATCCTTGTACTCATCGCTGGTTTTTAATGCTTCAAATCCGCCGGCCTCTTTTACAATACGAACGATATAAGCATCGTCGGCATTCTCCGGGACAGCATATCCTCTTCCCTCTAGCACATCCCGATTTTGTTCAAACCAATCGCGGGCGAATTCAATTGTTTCCCGATCGGCTTTTTGAATCATTAGTTGTTCGCCCAAATTAAGGGTTTCGGCGCTTAATGCCGGCGCCGTCTCGTATCTGGATAAAATCCGCCCCTCCTCCTCGATTCTTAGCTTCGCCCACGGTTCATCATATTTTTCTTTATTTTCCCGGGGCCTTTCTCTGACCTCGTCATCGCGACCGGCTTCGGGCGATCTTGTTCCTTGTTGGTCCATATTATTAAAATTATAATTATTAATGGTGTTGTTCACCCACTATAACATAACTAACTATTTTTTGCTGAACTATCAGACCCTTACTTGAATTGTGACAGGGCAATTTACTATAATCCGCCCAATTTCGAGCGCTGGGTTATTTCCATTTCCACTAATTCCCGCGGCCGGCCGTATTTATTTCGGGAAATCTTTTTGATCGGTTCGATCATGTCGGCATTCCCCGGCTGGGGCTTTGGAGCGACAATGCGGAAAGGAGATGAAATACGATTATTAATCAGCATTTTAATAACCAAATTAAAATTATCAAGATTAACCAAATCCGAACGGGAAAATTCCGGAGAGAACTGTTTCTCCAAAAACTCGGCATCGTCGGCGCCGATCCGATAAACGCCCATTGTTCCGACGTTGCCGATAACGGCGTTTTTAATTTGATCGGTCAGTTGCGGCATATATTGATGCGCCAATATCAGGTTAAGGCGGTATTTCCGCGCTTCGGACAGGATTGTGGTGATGCTGTCGGTGGTGAAATTCTGAAACTCATCAACATACAGATAAAAATCCTGCCGCTCCTCTTCAAGAATCCTTGCCCGCTTCATCGCCGCCATCTGCATTTTTGATACCAATATCAGCCCCAACAGCGAACTGTTTACTTCGCCGGTAAGCCCTTTAGACAAATTGGCAAGAAATATCTTTTTATCGTCCATAATCTTTGCCAAATCGAATCCGGAATGGCTTTGGCCGATGATGTTGCGCATCATTTCGTTTTCCACGAATCTGCCGACTTTAGAAACAACATAACCAAGCATATCCGACTTTGTCGAACCGGTTGTTTGCTTCCACTCCCTCAACCAAAAACTTCTCACCTGCGGATCGCTGACCCATTGTAATTTCGACTCCATGAAACCATCGTCGGTAAATATCCGCGGTATTTCCACAAGGGTTCCCGGATTTTCCCGATCGGCCATTAAAGCCAGCATCGCGTTCCGCATATAGTGTTCGAACATCGGCCCGATAATCTCCGGGGGGAATAATTTATAAAAAATGGCAATCATTTCCTGAACGGCAAAATCTTTCTGTTCCGGCGAATCGTATTCCAGCATATTCAATCCCACCGGCCGCTCCATGTCAAAGGGTTCAAATAAAACAACGTCGTTTATCCGGTTAGAAGGGATATTGCTTAACGTGTGGTCAACCAGTTCTCCGTGGGGATCGATAACCGCCACCCCTTCGCCATTTTCAATATCTTGGCGGATCATTTCCCTTAACAGGGAACTTTTGCCGGTACCGGTTTGTCCGATAATATAAAAATGGCGGCGACGGTCTTCGCGGCTGGAAAAATATACTTTTTTAGTTTCCCCGCGAAAAGTGACCGTCCCGATAAAGTTAAGTCCTTTTTCCGGAAGTTCCGTCGGCGCCGCCGCTTCGACGGTTTTTGTCGTTTTCACGTACGGCGTTTCCGTTAAATAAGTAGGAAAATGATAAACACTGGTTAATTCTTCAATATTCAGAGTAACTTCCTGTTTTTTTGAATAATTTCGGAAAGCATATCCGTATATCAGCTTTTTTAAACTGCCCCCTTTTTGGCGTACGGCGCGGAAATTATTGGCCGAAGCAAGGGAAAATTGACCGAATGACGTTTCCAAATGATCGATAATCTGTTCCGCCCTTTCGGCCGTCTGCGCCGAGGCGATAATGCGGATATTGGTCTCAAAAAGCTGTTTTTGCGTTTTCGCCTCGATTGCCTGAATCGTCCGGTCATCGACAAGAATTTCTTTCGGTTTTTGCTCCTTGTCCGGTTTGGGACTGGAAACAACCTGATCAAAAACCTTGAAAATCGCTCCCGCTGCCTTCATCTCTCCGGACCCGAGAGCCGTTTTTAGCGTCTTGCCCTCTCTTATTTTCTTCATTGCCTTGTGGACTTTATTTTTCCACTCTCTGTAGTTTGCCGGACGAATTACTAATTGAATCGCCGCGCCTTCATTGGCGCTAATTTTTGAAAGAGCGTTGGTTATTGCCGAAAGCGGATCTTTGTCAAGATTTTTATAAGTATTAATCGGCAATAAGTCGTTCTGCTCCAATTTTATATAAGCCCCGCTGGAAATCCCTCCCGGCTCGAATATCGTATAATCCTGGGGCACCTTCTGGATCATCGAGCGGCTATAAACACCCTGCACGTATTTTTCAAACGCCCCCTCCAAGTAACGAGGCACAGCGACGTAAAAAAAGATGTCCGTACCGCCGATTTGCGACGCCACTTCCAGGGTAATCCTCGGCGGTCCGTAGATAATCTGATCAAACGGATTGGATGCCTTCAGATACAGGAAATTGGTATAAACCTGTTCCATCTCGCCGATCATCGACTTCTCGTCCTTTTGAGAACGGTCGTCCGGATTCTGGTTATACTTCGGCATCATCACCAAAAACAGAGTCATATCCAGGCTCATTGTCATTTTCCGGCGCTCTATTTTGTTCAGGACGACAAACGCCAAAACGGTCAGGAAGATTCCCAAAACAACAAGAGTAATTGTGAGCATGATTATCGCGATAATGACTGATAATAACCGTTTGCCGCCAGGGTGTCGTGCAATAAATCCAACAGATACGGGTCATTCATTTCTTTGCAGACACGCACCGCCATTAACGCCCCCCTGTCGGCGGCAACACCTATAAGGCGTTTCAAGCGCCCTTCCGTATCCAGCTGTTTAATTTTTGCGGCTTCTGCCAGTGCTATTTCCTCCAATTCCGGTCTTTCCTTCATTTTTAGCACTTCTTTATCCAATTGATTGCGAATAATCCGGTTTTCTCTGGATATTTCTTCCACCGCTTCGCGTCTTTCCGGATGTGGTATTAATGGCGGCTCTTCATGAATTTCATGCGGACCGACTTTATTTTCGTCTATTATATCCATAATTGTATGCGTATATTATGGGAGATAATCTTAATGGTGGATTGTAGCTCGAGTGTCCGGTTAAATCAACCCGGACTAGGGAGTTTTATGGTCGGGAGGGATTTGCAAATAATCAATGATATATTGGGCCATTTCTCTATATACGGGTATTACCGAATATTCCGCCGTTTTTGATTCGGGGTTGTCAAGACGCACCATCACCAAAAATCTGGGACTATAAGCCGGTAAAAAACCGATAAACGATTGGATGGTCTGGTCGGAATACCCCGGACGATCCACGCCTAAAGCAGTCCATGGCACTTGAGCGGTGCCGGTCTTGCCGGCAACGAAATATCCGGGGGTTCTTGCCGACTTGCTGTATCCGTTTTCGGTAACGCTGACAAGCATCGATATCAGCTCGCCGGCAGTCTGCTCTGAAAAAATCGGTTGCGGTGATTTTTCCGGAGTTCTGGCGGCGTTGACATAAGGGGTAATCGGATACCCCCGGTTGGCAATCGTACTGAAAGCGCGAACCATCTGCATCGGCGTCGCTTCGATGCCTTGGCCGAAAGCGGCGGTGGCGTAATTTATTTCTCTGCCGCTTAACAGATTTTTGTTTTGGGAATACACTTCTCCTTGAAGATCGATTTTCGTCGCCTCAAGAAAGCCGTAGCGCCGGACATACTCCGTGAAATTATCATCGCCGGCCTGCCTTTCGGCAAATACGGCGCCGGTATTAATCGACTTCTCCAAAACGCCGGTCATCGTTTGTTCGCCGTATGTTCTTTGGCCGTAATTATAAATCGCCGATCCGCCGATTTTTACGATTCCCTGATCGATATATTTAGTATCGGGGGTAACGCTCTTCGTATCCAAAGCGGCGGTCATTGTTATCGGTTTGAATGTGGAGCCCGGTTCATATGTTTTTTGAATCGCAATATTTTGAAAAACGGAAAAATCCTTTTCTTTTGAATAGTTATTCGGATCAAACGTTGGATAGCCGGCTAAGGCGAGAATTTTTCCGGTTACGGGATCAATGACAATTATCGCCCCCGTAGGCGACTTCAGCTCATTGACAGATTTAGTCAGAAGCTGTTCGGCTTTTCGCTGAATATTATAATCAACCGTCAGGGTGATATTCTCTCCTTTTTCGACGGTTTTATTGATGATCATCATCCGCGGCCCCCTCTCGCCTTCTTCAAAACCAAGTTGGCCTTTTAATTTATCTTCATAGTACCCCTCAACGCCATACTGGCCGCTCCCCTCGCCGCCGACAAAACCGATAACTTGCGCCATCAGCTCTTGATAGGGATAATATCGTGCCGTCAGTTTTTTGATGTATATCCCGGGAATTGACGCGTTTACTATCGCCTCCTCCTCTTCGGCGCTGATTTGCTCTTTAACCGGCTCGCACATATTTATCGCGGTCATAATTTTATTTTCCAATATCTCCGGTTTTTCATTTATCAACTCACCGAGTTTTTTTATCGATTCTGCCCGGGAATCGCCATCTTCCAAAAATTCATCTTTCGCCACGCAAACGTAACTGATATTGCGAGTGGTCGCGACCGTATATAGTGTTCCTTTTTTGTCGGTTATGTATATTTCACCGCGCTCGCCGACCGCCGGATTATAAAAATGCTGCTGTCCTCTCGCCATTGCCAGCCAATATTCATGTTGCGTTATCTGTAAATGATAAAGGCGGACGGATATTACAAAACCGAATAAAATCAGGACGAAACAGATTATGTTTAAGCGCCAGCCGCCCGCAGATTTTACCTCCTTCTTTTTCATGCCTAATGTGTACATTTATCTAGTGTTGTTTACGCGCTCCTAAGGGGAAAGAAACGCTCGGCAATATGGTTTCCGGGTCGTTCGTCCCGCCCCAGCGCGCGGGACTC
>CAZUEG010000016.1:0-10219 GCA_964619495.1 uncultured Candidatus Saccharibacteria bacterium
CTCTTTCCGCCGGGCAGGCTACTTTTAAAACAGTTAATGTCTTTTCCAGAGTTGCCTTAAGTTCATTTGCCTTCATAAGCGCCTCTTGGCCCAGCTCTTCGATCGCCTTACTAAGGCTTGCCTTAATTACGTCTTTATTGCTCTTAAGATAATTAACTATTTCTTGGTTAACGCTTTTCAACTCTTCAACTGTAGTTGCCTGTTCCATTTTGCCCTTGTAAGACAGAAGAGTGGTCTTGATTCCGCTAAGAGCGGTATTAATTTGCGCCTTGATGGCGCTGGAAAGGTTAGTATTGGCATTAATCTTGTTTTCGATAGATGAAATTGCGGTTACGCACTTATCAATACCGGCAATAATCGCCTGTTTTAACACAGAAAAGCTTGCGCCTCCGCTAATCAGATCCGCTATTTTAGACGACGGATCAATAATCACCGCCCGTGCTATTGATGAAAAAGACAGCAACACAACAGCGGATAACAACAGAACAATTAGAGATTTTTTTATTTTCATAGTTTTGTCTTTTTACTTACCTTCGAAAACACTCAAAATATTTTCATTTTCATCGATCCCGTTAGCGGAAACGCTAAGGTCGTTAACCTCTCCGGAAATCGATTTTAATTGATTAATCGCTTCTTCGACACCGGCCTTGTCTGGGGTAATAGTTGGTGTTAAGGAGTCATATTCAGCAACAATACATCCGGTATAATCTTTTTCTTTGTTATTTTCTAAGACCATTGCTCTGTCTCCCTTGCTCCAAAAAACGAAAGACTCGTCACTATTAGCATAACGTCCGCCGTCAGCGGAAATTGTCTGCGACAAGTCAAATTTTCGTCCGTCGTTTAAATTAAGTTTTACGCTACCCGTAGGAATGGGAGGTTCTCCTACTTTTACCGGTTTAGTTTCGCCTTTATAAAAAGCGGCATCTATCGTTTTATCGCCGTTGCAGATATATACAACCTGCGCTATCGGGGAAGGAGCCGAAGGTTGTGGTGCTACGCCATTATTGTTTTTACTGGTAATACACCACACCCCTACACCCATAAGAATGGCGACTATTAGTAGCGCAAATGGCAGATATTTCTTCATATTTTTATAGTAATTGATTATCTTTATCTTATTATACATTATACCAAGAGAAAAGTAGTATTATCTCTATTTTATTAATTCAACCATTAAACTCTCCAAGGCAATTCCGCTATATTGTTCCTTGCTGATTCTTTTATTCTCATAAAGAATACGGACCTTAAATCCGGCGCCTCTTATTTTATTCAGGTAATCTTCTTTCAATAAGGCGCCGGCAACGCAACCGGACAATAAACCTTTGTCATTTTTTTGCTTAATTGAAAGTTCTTCCAGTAAAACAATATCAGAGAGATAGATTTTTCCTCCCGGCTTCAAAACCCGATAAGCTTCACTAAATGTTTTGGCTTTGTCGGGAGTGAGATTTATTACACAGTTGGTGATTATCGTATCTGCCACATTATCTTTTAACGGCAGATTTTCTATTTCACCTAAAAGAAATTCCACGTTATTTACGCCTCGCTTCTTTGCATTGTCTCTCGCTTTCTCTACCATTTCTTCGGTCATATCCACGCCGATAACCTTGCCCTTATTTCCAACTCTTTTAGCCGCCAGAATTGCGTCCATTCCCGCCCCCGAACCCAAATCCAACACCACATCTCCCTCTTTTATTTTTCCGAATGCCAGCGGATTTCCACAGCCAAGACCGAGATTTGCCTCGCCGACAATCTTTAATTCTTCATCAGAATAACCGATGCTTTTTGAGATATTTTTTGCGCTACTGCATCCGCAGCCGCAAGAGGATCCCTTGATCGCGATTTCTTTATATCTGTCTTTAACAATTTTTTTGATGGTATCTTTTTTCATATCTATACATTATCAAAAAATTGCCCATTCGCCTATATTTGAAACCTTTGGCCTCTTCGGCGATTTGGCTGTAAAATTAGAATAATTGGAACTTATGCCTAACCTACGGTTATTAGAATCAAAACTATTGACACTTGGGCAGAATCAAAGCTAAAATTAGGATGTAATTCATAGTGGATGATATGGTAGAAAAAAAGAATCAACAGTTGACAAGAAAGGACGTAGAAAAACTGCTATCTCAACAGACGGCGGTGATTTTGGACGCAGTTGACGAAAAAGTCGTCGGTCTGGAATTGTCTTTCAAGAGAGACATGGAAGAAATGGAACATCGGATTAACCAGAAAATCGATCGTCTGGTTACAACCCTCGATGGTTTTCTGAAGAGATTAACCGATACGGAGGATGAATTTGAAATAATGAAAGCCGACATTAGTCGAATGAAAAAAGTTATCAAGGAGAAACTGGGTGTTGATTTGGTATAACGAATTACAGTATTTACGGCATTAAAAACAACGGATTACACCGTTGTTTTTTATTGGTTTGTCCCGAGTCTCTTGATGTGACTCAAGATAAATCCTCCGATATGGCTCGGATAAACCTGGCCGAATGGATTTCGCCTACGCGATGGCGTCTGTCCCGTAGCGCCCCGAGATCGCCGAGAGACTGCTATCGGGGTTCAACTTGTTTTTTTTGGGGACTAATCTAATGCTACAAATACCATAAAGACAAAGATATAAATTTTAATTTACAATGTTACGATGTCGAATCTATACATTATGACCAAAAACCGGTTTTATCGCTGGGGGTAGGAACGGATGTATCGAGAACTGTTCTCGATACCTGGTTATCGGTTGTATTGGTTGAGGCGAAGCCTCAATCGAAATTACTACCCTTAACGATTACCGTCTTTCAGGCGGATTAGGCGAGTAGGGGAAATGATTTTTGCCTCTTTTATCGTTTTGGGACTTACCTTAATTTTTATATGGCTTATCTCTTCCGACTTAAGACTGCCCTTCGCTTTAACAATATATATTTTTAATCCTCCACCGGCCTCTTTCGTATTTATGACCGCCAAGTCAAACTCTATTGGTCCCGCGACACAAAAGTCGCCACTGCCCTCGGCCCCGTTTTTAATAGCCGATAGGGATGACGACAGGAATTCTTCCAGCTCTTTTGATTTTACGTTCATAATTTTAATAATCTGAAATTATATTGCCTGAAGCGATCTTATCGTTACGCTTCAATCCGGGCTACTAACCGTTTTTGGATTTATAATCTTTTATAACATAAATCTTGTGATTACATTCACAATATTACGCCTAAGTTTTCGTTTATCAAGCCGAATTATCTATAAACTAAATAATTGATTCAATTGTCTTTAGCTGTCTTGAATCAAAAACCGGCTTTGATTGCCGGTTAATAAAAAGTACTTTTAATACATCAAGAACGGTTCTCGATATTTGATTATCGGTTGAGGCGAAGCCTCAACCGAAACTGTCTGTTATGCAATTTCCATTAATGAACGCTTTCGTCCTTTTTGTTCAATAATGATCAGAGCGTGGAAATTTTGAAAAATAGTAGAGTCTTTAGGCAAACTTGTCTCAAAAAATTGTTTAAGATAATCGTACTCAAAAATATCGGAAAGCCTTTCCCGTTCTACCAATCTTTTAGTATAGGTGTCGATAATAAAAGAAGGTTTATCTAAGGCGTATAGCAAAATAGTATCAGCTGTCTCCGGACCAATGCCGTATAGCCCAAGTAATTTTTTTCTTAAAACTGCCAGCTTTTCCTCCATTAAGCCGTCGACACCGCTATATTCGTTAATAATAAAAGAGCTTAGGGTAAATAAACGCCTCGGCTTTGTTTGACAAAAACCAGCCGGCTTAATTAATTCCATCAACTCGTTATAATTTTCAAGACTGGCAAGTTTCTTCATTGAAAGCAACCCCGCCTTCTTGAGATTTCTCATCGCCAGATCGGCATTATGCCAACTCGTTCTTTGGGCAAGAATCGCTCCGATGGCAATAATTTCCCGTAGCGAGCGTTCTTTCTTTTTAGCACACCATTGAGGCCACAAAATTACAGGGTTTCCGTGTCTTCTGATAAGGTCTGAATAGAGCTGTTGGACCTTGTTAAGTTTCATTTCTTTACATTACTAAAAAATCGCCAACTTGGCGATTCTTTAGGACCTGCTAAATTTGTATAAATGTCCCAAGGGCTGGAAAAAAGATTGAACCTAATTGGTAACTGTTATTGTAACGGTATAAACTATCTCGTCGTTATAATAGATATTTAAATCAAAATCTCCCATTCCCACAACCCTGGGTAAATCTGAACCGGTTCCAGTATCTCTTCCCTCTAATTTTACTTTGTAGTCCGAGGAAGAAAACACAACTTCTCCGGTAATCGGATTTATCACTTCGTAATATGCTTCACCCTTGGTTGTGGGCTTTACGCCGGTAAAATCAATTTCTATGGCGTCGGTTGTTTTGAATTGTGTTGTCGGCACAGGAATATTAATTGGGCTCGGCGGCATTCCCGGTTTCATCTTAGATATAACAATCTTGTTAAAATATTGAGAATAAGAAGGGGGCTCGGAACATATCCCTTTTTGACAAAGTAATCCCGTTCCGCAATCCTTGTATGTTGAGCAAGCGTCGCTTTTCTTCCCTTCTGTGCATTTATTGGCAACGCAGAAATTAGTTTTACAATCTGCTTTTATTTCACAGCTCGACCCCATTTCGCCGGAAGAACAAATTTTATTTGTACATTTTAATCCTATTTCACAACTTGCTGTATCTTTACAAATCGCCCCCTCCGGAAGTTTTCTCAAGAAAAAATACCATCCTCCAATCCCAAGCGTCGCCAAAATAACGATAACAAAAATAATAATAACTGTTTTCTTCATATTTTTATTGATTATATTTAATAAATTATCCTTTCCTTTATCTTGCCAAAAAACCGCCTGATTTATTTTCCTTTTATTTGTGCTTTAACATATGGTGTTAGGGTAGCGTTCCAGAATTCAAACATTTTTTCATATTCAGATTGGCAGCGTTCTGCCCGATCTTGAGGCAAACCATAAGTCCCTACAAAATAATTAAATTTTTGCGGATTGCTGCCGTAAACCCAGCACAAAATGTTATAATAACGCTGTTGGTTTAAAGCATGTTCGTCCCAAAAAGCATAACCAGATCCTATTTCAGAGCTTGTTATATAAAAATAATTAGCTCCAGTAATCGCCGCCTTAGGTCCGTCCTCGCCCAAGCCTGTTAAAATTACGGAAGCCAGCTGGTCAGCCACATCTTCCTCCTTTCCGCAATAAGTTAAGTCATATATATCTATCATCCCGTGCCCCAATTCATGAAAAAGAATAAAATAAGCGGCACCGGTCACGGCCCTATCCACTTCCTCTTTTGTGTTAACAATATAGGTAAAATTTTGAGTAAAATTTTCTAATAATTCATCGCATATAACTATTTTCTTTTCGTCGGAAGTGTAATAAGCATTAATAAAACCGCACTCTTCAATAACAATCGGAAAATCATTCTGCAGTATAAATGCATTATTTAAAAAAGCAGCTATATTCTCAAAGCCGCGGGAACTTTCAAGAAGTTTGTTATATTCGGCGTATCTGGGATTCTGTGTTTTACCATAGACAACTTTGAAATCCCCCGTATCTTCAAAAGCGAGTTTTTTGGAAGAATTAGACCGACCGTTCTGGTCTGACGGCTCATTAGTCCCTATATAGTAAAGTCCGGCTAAAACCAAAACGACCGAGATCGATAAAATAATAATTTTCTTTTTGTTCATGTTATTATATTTTACCGTGTCTATGGGTAGATAACAAGGTTATAAAACAAAAAACATCTATTCGATAATACTCAAAATCTTCTTATTTTTTGGTTTGGCCTCAGGGCATTCGGCCTAATTGGCGATCGCGGTCAGGATCGAAGAGTTGCCCGATCTGTCCGCCGAGGTTTTAACGTAGGTGGAAGGCATTCCTATCCCGCTAAGCGGGATCGGAATTCGGTAGGCAGGTTCTCAACGTGGCGCACAGAGCAAAACAAAATCCCCCGGCGATGAATTTTTAAATGAATAATCTGCGGATTCGAATCAGTCAGATCATGTCTTATAAAGATAGAGGCTTCTAAACTATTCTATTTTTTTTAATTCTTTCATCGTTCTTTTGACGAATTTCCCGAAATTTTTGTCTTTCTTTCTTTTTTCTAAAAAAGACATCTCGGAATATTCCGCTTCTTTCTTTAGGCGGATGTAATTGTCGTATCTTCTGTTATCCAGCATACTTGATTTTAAAGCATTTAGCACTGCGCAATTTGGTTCGTGGGTATGCGCGCAGTCAGCATATTTGCATTTTTTGGCCAGAACAGTTATTTCGTCAAATAAATTATCTATACCAATGCCCGTATCCGTCATTCCCACTTCACGCATCCCGGGATTGTCTATCACAATACCGCCGTTTTCCAAAAAATACATTTCACGACTCGTAGTGACATGTTTACCCCTGCCGCTGTATTCACTTATCTCTCCGGTTTTTATATCGCTGCTTTCTCCAAGTAATTTATTAATCAAAGAAGATTTTCCGACACCCGACGAACCGAGAAAACAATAAGTTTTTCCGTACAATATATATTTTTTAAGTTTAGCCAAACCCACATCGCTTACCGTGCTGGTTGCGATAACATCAATATCATCAAATCTTTGCTTAAGCTGGTATAATCTTGAATCCAGCTCTTCTTTGGAAATTAAGTCTATCTTATTGAGTATAATGGCTGGTTTTACTCCTCCGTCTCTGGCAATAACAAAATATCTTTCAAAACGATTTAAGTTATAATCCCGATCAATTGATTCAACTATGAAAGGCCACATCGATATTTGTGGCGATAATTTGTATTTCATTGTTTTCGCCAGTCTTATCTTTGTCGCCATACCTTCTTTTTATTATTGTTCTTCTTGGCAATATCCCCCTAATTACCGCTTGTTTGTCGCCAAGCTCGGTAATCGCTACCCAGTCGCCAACAGCAGGATAATCTTCTCTTGATAAAGCGTTATGGATCTGTTTTCCGGTTATTTTTGCAATAAATTCGCCGTTTTGGTTTATCACTCTGTAGACTCCCTTGTGCTCGACAATAACCCGCGCAATCGAAAAACCGTCCAACTTTAATCTTTTACGATTAGACTCGAAAAATACACCATAGCCCAAGTCTTCAATTCTCATTATTTTAATCTCACTATTCATAATTTTAATTTACCAAAAAACCGTCCAATTGGCGATAAGATTTAAATCCTACTTGTGACAAACGAAAAAACAGCAAAAATTAACAAATTATAAGCGCAAATTCTAAGAAAAAATCTGCTCCCCAGCCCAAAGTTTATTATAACCTTGGAGGACTGGGATTATATGGGGATGATGAAAGAAAAGTTAATGGAAATTAAGAGCGTTGCTCGTAATTTATCCTGATTCGGATTTTAAACCCACTTTTTAGGGCAAAGAAGAAATAAGAGAGATGCCTAGGTAATGGATGAAAACTTCAACGATAACTGATATAATAGATTCGTATAAAGTAAACAACCAAAATGTTTTCAGAAATAAAATTATGAATAATAATACATCGAATGAGGGTCAATCTAAAAGTAAAATTTTGACCAAAAAGAAGCTTCTTCTCGGCGCACTTTGTTTGCTAATATTTTCCATTGCAATCTTCGTGGTTGGTAAATATTATTTTACTCCCTGGAGAAATTATCCCGGGCAACTGTGTAGCTTTAGAAATTGCCAGGATTCTGATGTAATAAAAAAGAATGCTTGTTGGAAAGATCTTGCAATCCAAACAAAAAATCCAGATTTATGCGATAGAAGCGAAGAATATCTTGAAGGAGGAGATGTTCTCGTATCAAAAGAATATGCATCAGAGCTATGCAAGATTAATTATGCAATTCAATTAGGAGATGTAAATTTTTGTAACACTTTCCCAAATTACTCAAAAATTACCTGCCTGGGAGGTATCGCCCTGAAATTAAATCGAAATGATCTGTTAACAAAAGAGGATTGTAGAAAATATCCACAAAATTTTAATGACTGTGTAAATTTATTGGTAAAAATTAATAAGGATGAAAGCTATTGCCAAATGTTAGCAGACAATAAGGCGTGGTTAGGAGAACAGATGTGTAGGCAGTACGCAGACATTGAGGAGAAAAGAAACGATACAGTTCGCCAAGATATAAATGATAATAATATAGATGAGTTAACGTTAATTTGTAATAATTATAAAAAACTTGAAAATCGTGCGAGCTGTTATTTAGATATTCGGGGAGGGCTATTTTATAAAGAAGGAACAAGTGGATGGTATGCTCTAGATAATTATTGTGCCGATAGGCCCCTGGATGACTCTTGGAGTGTCTGTTTATATCTGGAAGAAATCGGATATGTGGGAGGCAATCAATGGATCAGGGTGGATGAAATTAAAAATAAGATTTTCGAAGCTGCTTCAACTGATGATAACTGGAAAATTAAGTTCTGCGAGTCTATTAGGTGGAATACTTATGGATCCAAAGGGATATTCGATGTAGATATTAAAAATTTTGGCCTCAAACAATGCGGATTTGATTATCTGAAATAATTTTTAAGTGCATAATAGCCATTGATCATTATGCTCACTTAAACAAAAAACGCCAACATGGCGTCTTTCGAATTATTAATCGGGGAAGAAATGCTAAATTGGTTTTGATAATTTTATTGAATAGTTGTTGTATATATTAAATTATTATTCGGAATTCGGTGGGCAGGTTCTCAACACGGCGCACGAAGTTTCGAAAAACAAAAAAACCCACAAGGGGCATTTTGTTTTCGAGCTCCGAGGGTTGTCGGTAGTTCGAAATTGTATCATTGAGGAAAAACTATTAGAACGGCGCAGGTTGATGGAAGTTGCTTCAGACCTTAATTAATTGGAAGCAGTTTTGTAGACAGTTTACTATTTGAGCAATATAACGCCGATCAGACTAACGGCCGCTCCTACTAATTTTCTTAATATATCGGTTTTCTCGTTTAAAAAAATCACAGCAAAAATAACAGTGATGATTATTGTCGTTTGGTTTAATGGAGCAATCTGTGCGGCATTTCTACCGACTTGGTATGCCAAAAAGATAGCTATCGCTGAAATAGTATAGAAAACAGCAAGAACTATTAACTTAGGAAGCGTTTTCTTTTCGAAAAGTGGTTTCATTTTAGAGATTGATTTCGGATAAACCGCCCAAACTCCTAGCGCCGGAATTATGAAAGCTAATACAAGATAAGACGAAACGTCAAAGTTTCTGATAATAAAAGCGTCGTTGGCAAATGCTAGGCCAAAAGCAAGAGCTGCCAAAATAGCGTATAACTCGCCCTTACTTAATTTAAATTGTTGTTTTCTCCAAGAAACGATAACAATACTAGAAATAATAAGGATTGTTCCGATTACTTGTTTTAAGGAAAAGCTTTCTCCTAGAAATAAAATAGCCGCAAAGATTGTCCACAAACTTCTTGACGCAAAAAGGATGGTAAACTGAGACGCTTCTGTCAGCTTTAAAGCATTGAATACGAAAACATTACCAGCGCCATATAAAAACGTCATTAGGACTAGGTTAGGAAAAATTGGTACTAGGTCGGGGATTCTAAAACCATTGAGGAAAGCATAAATTGCCGTAATTATCCCGACAGTTATCTGAAAGACAATCGAATAAGCCACCGGGTCGCTCTTGTCGTCTTTAAGTAAAACTCTCTGTAGAAGAACAGAAACAGCGATTCTATGGAATAAAACTTACTTGTTCCGTGGTGTTCTAAAACACAATGCTTAATATTCTCTTTAATATTTTCACTCGCATTATTCTTTTCTAATAATTCGATAGTTTTCTCAAAAGACATTTTGATATGGCCCTGAATTCGACCTTCTTTTATCGATTGGCCGATAAGACAATCCATCATCAGAATACCTATTTCGACGATTTGTGGATCAGCGCTTAGTTTTTCCGATAATTGTTTTCCCTTTTTAATAGATAAATCAACATGCATTTTTATAGGCATGCCTGTTTTTTCTATTTCACTATATGCATATTCTCTAGCTAATTTCAGAAATTGTCCGAGTTCCGCAGCCATATCTTTTGTATTGCATTAATACATTGACTTCTGTTACCACATTTAATTCTACCAATAAACCGTTTGCTTGGCGATAAGGTTCGAATCCTGCTTGTGGCACCAAGATTAAACTTTCCGATTTTTGCCCGCCCGATTCGGCCGCGCGAAGCGCGGAAAGGTATGGAAACACTGGCTCGCCGCGC
>CAZUEG010000017.1:0-9949 GCA_964619495.1 uncultured Candidatus Saccharibacteria bacterium
CTATCAAAAAACCGATTTTCTCCGAGAAAAGAAAAACTCCGTAAACACAGAACAGAGTATAGAAAATAACTCCTATCCACTCGCCGCCCCCAAGCCAATGGATAATTACGGTTAACAGAAACAATTCAAAAACATAAAAACACAAATGGATCATCTCTATCGTTCTTGTGAACCACTTTTGCCTGTTGGAAAACTCTATTAAAAAAATGGTGGTTATCAGCCAGATAACAAGCGCTTGAAAAATTGTATCGGCAATGGGAACTTTAAAAACGAACTTTAAAATCAAGGATAAAATTGAAAAGAAACTCAAGATTAAGCCTTTAATCCGAAAACTCACTCTAATATCGTTTAACAGCCAATATTCATTGCTGTAATCTTCCCCAATATCTGCCGTTTTTGTTAATTTGTTATTGCTCATTTTTAATTTTATCTAATTCTTCCTGGAGTTCTTTCACTTTTTCTTTCAGCTCAATTATCTTCAATTCCCGGCCGACGGCCAATTTGTTAAACTTTTCCAACTCCCTGGTTTTTCTCATAATTTCTTCTTCGACGATTTTTCTCTCGGTGATATTTCTTAACACCGCCACTACGCCGATGCTTTCTCCCCTCCGGTAGCCGATTGAGCCGTGGATTTCGACGATCATTTTCTTCCCGCCGGCGCCGGTTACCTCTACTTCGTAGGGCGGTACCGGAAGCCCGCTCAATGTGCGGGCAAAAGCCGACACCATCTTAACGATACTGGCCGGGGTAAACATTTTTAAAATTTCTATCCTCCGGCCGATGATTTCATTTTCCTTTACTCCCCCCAATTCGATTAAGGTTTTATTGATCTTTATAACTCTGCCCGTTTTATCCAAAAGAGCGATACCGTCTTTACTGCCGTTAAAAATGGCATTTAATTCTTCTTCGGAATCGCGAAGATCCTGTTCAATTCTTTTTCGTAGTGTAATATCGCGGGCAATACCCATAACTAGCGGCTTTCCGTTAATTATTACCATCGTACCGGTAATCTCCACAGAGACCTCCTTGCCATCTTTCCTGATAATCGTAAACTCTTCTGGGGCAATTTCACGCTTTGCGGCATGGGCGGCTAACCGGAGGGCAAGACGGGGAATCTGGTTTAGGGGAACGATTCTTATTTTCAGCATATTCTTCCCGATTAATTCTCCTCTTTCGTAACCGCTCATTTTTTCCGCCGCTTTGTTTCCGTTAACAAATGTTCCCGCGATATCACAAACGAAATACGCATCCGGGGCGTCTTCAAAAAATGCCTCTAACCAGGCTTTGGTGCTAGCCAGTTCTTTTTCAAGATTATTAATCTGGTCGGATTTCTTTTCCATAATTTATAAGACACCTTTGATTGTGAGTATTTTTTTTAAGTTAGCGGTATCGGTATAAACTTCGGCATTCATTCCGATATCTCTGGCAATACCGACATTTTCTTCTTTATCGTCGATATATAGGCATTCTTCCGGCGTTAATCCGTTGACAAATAGCAAATTAGTGAATGCCTGGGGGTCGGGTTTTACAAAGCCGGTCTGCCAAGAATAATAGATACCGTCAAAAATATCAGTGATAAAAGGAAGCCGTTTACGATAATAATCGGCGCGTTCTTCAAAGTTATTGGAAAGAATAAAAAGCTTAACTCCTCGCGCTTTTACCGTCCTCGTCATCTCGGTAATTTCCGGAACTTCTTTTTCCGCCCCAAACCAGAAGTCAAAAAACTCCTGTTTCCCGATTTTTAATTTCCACTCTATTAGGTACGGCTGCCAATATAGAAAAGCGTCGCCGGCTTCCGGCATTCTTACTTTTGCCATTATTTCTTTTAGGGCCGGCAAGAATACCCCGATAGGCACCCCGTATTTATCTCTGAATCTTTCGCTTAGAAGCGGACCTTGAATAAAAACGCCGTTAAGATCGAAGATAAGCGCTTTAAGCATAATAATTAACTGGGCTTATTTTACCCTTTTTTATTGTAATCCGTAAAAGAAATATTAGAAAGTATCGGCCGTCAACTTTTCAACCGGGCTGTAATCGTCCGTGAGAATTATTGCCGATTCAAGCGGCAAATCGACCAGGTTGATTATCTTATCGGTGATGTTGCCGATTAACGGCAGACTGCTGTTTCCTTCTTCGGGGCTTAGTTTAAAATTTTCGTCGTTTAATCCGAGAAAAATATAATTTTGCATCCCTTTATTATCCGGAGAATCGCTGATTAAATAGCTATTTTTAAAAACCGACCGGAATGTTTTGAATTCGGACAGCAAAAAGCTATTCTTATTTTTCTCCAAAGAACCGATGACATTCATCGCGATAAACCCGCCATCGGTAAGCCGGTCTTTTGCCAGCTTGAAAAATTCGCGGGTGGTAAAATGAATGGGAATTGAATAAAGAGAGTAATAAACATCGGCAAAAATCATTCCGTATCTGTTATCCGTTTCCATCAGAAATCGCCGTCCGTCGTTTATATTATTGATTAACCGCTCGTCATCACTTAACCCGAAATACTGTTTCGCCAATGGATATAAATCGGGATCGATTTCAACAACATCAACTTTTTCGATACCGCGGTTTTCCATTAGTAGCGCCCGCGGCATCGAATACAACCCGCCTCCTAAAAATAACGCGGATTCCAATTGCGGATTGATTATCCGGTACAAGGAATAATAGTTGGCATAGCGGATTGGCAACTCGCCGCTATCAGGATAAACTGCTCCTTCGCAGGTGCGATCAATATAAAGGGCAGTCGCCAGGCGATTGTTTATTTGCTGACTGACAATCGTTATCCGGCCGTACATTCCGTCTTTTTGGAATATTTTAAAATCGTCCTTTTTTGCGGCTGAAGATATCAGTACCGCTAACCCGATCATTAGTCCCAAAACGCCGCACAAAAAAATGATTATCGTTTTTGTGCCGGTTTTCGTCCGCAGGCTATCTTTGTAAATAAATAGTCCGGATGCGCCGATAAAAAACAGAAAAAAGCCGGTTGCCACGATAATCAGAGAAATACTGAAACTGGGAATCAGGAAAAAACCGGTAAGCAAACTGCCGGTAATGCTGCCTAACGTCGAAAGGAAAAATACCATTCCCGAATCACGGCCGGCAGTTAATAAATCGCGGCTAATCAGCTTTACCGCATACGGAGCAAGCATTCCCAGTAGCGCGCTGGGAATAAAAAAGACCATTAAGCTGACGATTAACGGCCCCCACTTAATGTTCAGAGAATACCCCAGATCCTTTAAAATCAGGACAGAAAACAATTGGATAAACAGACAGAATATGCCGGCGACAATGATAATTTGAAAAAATCTTTTGTAGTCCGGATTTTTATCGGCAAGAATTCCTCCGAAATAGTATCCGGCGCTTAATGCTCCCAAGATTACGGCGATAATGCTGGAAACGGTATAGAGAGTGTTTCCAAAATAGGGCGCCAAAATGCGTGTTGCCGTGACCTCGATAACCAAAATTGCCGCGCCAGTTAAAAATACCGTAGCTAAGATAATTTTTCTGTTCATTTTGCTATCTTATCAGAAATATTGATTTCCAAAAACAAAACGGCGCATCACTGCGCCGCGTTTCATGGATTCTAATTTTAACGGTGTAACCGTGAAAATCAAGAAATGGAATGGAAGCGTTAGCGACCATAGCATTTCTTATTCCTCTATTTTACTGTCATGATCTTCCGGTTCCGCTCCCCGGGTAACAACCTTGCATGCTTTTGTGTCTTCATGAAACTGCTTCCACGTTGCTTTAACTTCGGATTTGTATGTTTTTTGGCAGGCGCTCTTTGCCTTTACATAAGTTGTCCACTCGGTATTTCTTGTTGTCCTTCTCTCCTTATTATCAGTCTTGCTCCATGTCTCGAGAAGTGATGTTTTCCTCTCGGTCATCGCAGTTTTTATGCATGCTGACATTTTGTCATAGCTG
The DNA here is from genome assembly GCA_964619495.1 of uncultured Candidatus Saccharibacteria bacterium. Lineage (GTDB taxonomy): Bacteria > Patescibacteriota > Minisyncoccia > Minisyncoccales > GWA2-46-15 > CAZUEG01. The sequence goes on from CAZUEG010000017.1 coordinate 3,928, forward strand.
GCAATAAGCGCCGTTTCTCTTTTCTCTACAAATGGTTTTACGCAATTAACGTCAAAGTTAGCGCTCGCCGATGACCCCGTCATGTTTGACTGGGCAACGACACCCGCGGCGATTGCCATTAGGGTTGCCGTTAAACCAATGAATATATTTTTTTCATAAAATAGTTTTTGCTTATTTACGACCTTTTGATAGGTTATGAATAACTATATATATATATAACGCATCAACAAGCATCAGGTTTCATTTTTCTTGCAGCAATGCGAACTATTCACATAACAAGACGCCAAGTAGGCAATAACAGGAAAAAAATATTTTCCACCATAATATAGAACATAACCAATCAGCGTCACGATGTCCGGGCAACATGAAACAAAATGGCCGTCTCTCTTACAATCGCCAAACAAGCAGGCAGTAAATCCAAAATAAGTAATAAGCGATAGCCCTGCCCAAACCAACAACCCGATAAGGGCTTTTTTAATCGTCGGTTTTAAGAATAATATAATTTTGTCCATATAGTTAACTGGCCATTATCTTGTTAGTTTTTTCCCGGAATTGTTCATAATTCCCATATATATACGCTCTGATGCCCAATTCTCGGGCCTTGTTGACGTTTTCTTTTTCGTTGTCCCAAAATAATATCCTTTTGGGATTATCTATCTTTAATCTCTTCATCATTTCCTTGTAGTATTTCGTTTCTGTTTTTTTCACTCCCATTTCCCAAGAAAAAAACATATCATCAAACATTGTATTCAGCTTCATCGTTTTCTTCATAAATTCGGACCGGTATCTTTCCTGATTTGTTGCGATGTAGCATTTAATACCACGATCGCGTAATCGTTTCACATAAGATATTATTTCCCGATTCACGGCACTCTCTCCTTCAAACCAGTATTTTAATAACGATTTAAGGGATTTTTTCCATCCCCACTTTTTTAAATACGGACGGATTACCTTTTTTAAATCGGCAGTTCCGATAACGCACTTTTTGAATTCATTTTTGAAAAATTTCAGCACCTCGCCATAGGGCACATTAAATTGACGGCTAAACCGGGAACTAAATCTTTCTCCGCCGGTAATGACAACGCCATCGATGTCGAGAATTAAGACTTTACTGCTAATCTTGTTTTTCATGATTACTATTCAACCCTAATCCCGTTGAGCTTAATCACTTTTAGGACGCCGTTATCATCTTCGATTTCGGCAAAGCCACAATCGTCGATATCGATTTTTTTTACGTTAAATACGTCTTCAAAAATTAATTTCATCGGCCCACCATGAGTTACTATGGCGATTGTATCGTCGTTTCGGCTGACAATTTCGGCCAAAGCCACATGTATTCGTTCACGAAAAGTTTCATAATCTTCGGCGCCGGCAATCGTCGCATGAAGATCTTTGACTTCTTCTGCCAATTCGGGATATTTTTCTTTGGCTTCGGTTTTCGTCATCCCGGTTAAAATCCCGTAACGGTTTCTTTCCCTGAACCCATCGGCGATTTCAACATCTGCGCCGATTTTCCGGCTAATAATTTCCGCTGTTTCTTTGGCGCGGATTTTGGGACTGGATATTATTTTAATGTTCAACCTAATGTTCAACCTCGTAGGTTGAACATTAATATTTAAACCGGCAAGCATTTCCGCCAATTCGCCCACTTGTTTTCTTCCTAAATCCGAAAGATGGTCGTCATAATCGCCGCCATAACGATCCTCAATATCTCCGGTAGTTTGCCCGTGACGAACCAAAAATATTTTCATAATAACGCGCTTCAAGCTAATGATTAACAATACCACAAACAAATCGCCTCATTTAAAAACCCGGCTATTTTTTACCAGGTTTTATATCCCACTAATGTTATCTAACCCGATAAACCAAACTGGTAGTGACAGTGATTTCTTGCGTTCCCGGCTGGATATCTGCCGCCGGACTTGGAGAGCCGCCACCCATTTCGTATTTGGCATTTGCCAGATTGGCTGTCGGATTGTAATAAAAACCTTCGTAAATATTAACGATTCTTCCCAACTTTAATCCGGTTTCCTTGGCAATCTGCCCGGCCTTCTCTTTGGCTTTCTTTATCGCCTCCGTCCTCGCTGTTTGCTTGGCTTTTGCCTCATCCTCCACGGTAAACTGGAAATCGTCGATCAGATTAGCGCCATTTTCTGTCGCTTTTGTCAGAACATCGCCGATTTTAGCAAAATCGCGAACTTTCACGCGAATCTCCTGATTAACCGCATATCCTCGAAAAATCTGTTCTCCGTATTGCGGATAATCGTATTGCGGCGCTAGGCTGTAATTCGCCGTCTGAATGTCTTTGTCCTCACCCCTAAAGCTTTGATCTCTTTTGTGATATCGTTCATCTTTTGGTTGTTCTTGCCGACAATTACCTTCACATCCTTCCCCTCGGTTGAGACTCCCAAACTGACCAGAGCGATATCCGGAACGATAAATGTCCGGCCAGTGGCGCTTACTGTTAATTCGCGGGGATAATTTTCTGCTGTGCTTTTAACCGTCACATACGACTGTACCGCCGCCGAAATAAAAAACCCGGCCACCGAAAGAATAACCGCGTAAAACAACCGGTCGGTCAGCTCGATTTTTTTGGTTTTTTGTTCCATATTTTTTTATTTTAAGCCCGTTACCAAATAATAAACTATTCTATACCTGAATTTTGGAAAAAAGATAACTGCCCGCGGCCACCATAACGACCGTCGCCACCCCTAATACCAAAAGATCAACCCCCAAGCCAAAGTGAGTAACGCCGATCAATGCCCCTCTGATTCCGTCAACACCATAGGACAACGGATTGATTTTTACAATCGCGCCGATTACCGGCGGCAGATCGTTCAAGGGAAACAGGGCTCCCGACAGGAAAAATAATGGCATCAATAGAAAATTCATTATCAATTGAAATCCTTGCATATCTTCTAGGGCGGAGGCAATTGCTGTTCCCAGGGCGGCAAAAAATATGGCGATCAGGGCCATAAAAATAAATCCTACCAGTAGCATTAAAAGATTGTCCGGCCTAAAACCGATGATCAGCGAGATTATAAGAACGATTAATCCCTGAATAATCGCCACCGATCCGCCCCCTAAAACCCGGCCGATAACGATCGCCCGTCGCGAAACCGGAGCGACCAATGTTTCTTTAAGAAATCCGAATTGGCGATCCCAAATAATTTCCAGCCCCGAAAAAACGGCGGTAAACAATATTGCCATGGAAATAATTCCCGGAGCCAAAAACTGGATGTAATTTCCCTTGCCGGCTTTTTGATAAATCGGGCCGAACCCAAAACCGAAAGCGATTAACAGAAGTAACGGCTGGCCCAAAGATCCGATAATCCGCGACTTTGACCGAAAGTAGCGCTTTAACTGTCTTAACCAAAGAATGTATACGGTATTCATATTTAGTGGCGCATCGGGCGATGCGTTTTCATTATGTCGGCGGTACTCGGCGCCTCGTCGCGGATTGTGTCGCCGGTCAGCTTTAAAAACGCTTCTTCAAGCGATCGGGTGTCGGTTAATGACATTAATTTGTCGGGACTGCCCTGATTCACTACTCGGCCGTGATCAATTATTGCCACGCGATTTGCCGATTTTTCCGCTTCCTCAATATAGTGCGTTGTAAAAAAGATCGTCATTTTTTCCTCTTGGTTCAATTTTTTAAGCTGTCCCCAAATCGAGTGGCGGGTTTGCGGATCAAGTCCCAGCGTTGGCTCGTCTAAAAATAATATTCTCGGATGGTGAATCAAGCCGCGGGCAACTTCCAATCGCCTCTTCATCCCGCCGGAAAACTTCTTTACCAAATCGTTCCGCCGGTCCCACAACTCCACAAATTTCAGAGATTCTTCAATCCGCTTTCTTCTGATATCTTTCGCTACCGAATACAAAACCCCGTGAAACTCCATATTCTCCCAAGCCGTCAGTTCCTCGTCCAAACTCGGGTCTTGAAAAACAATTCCAAATTCACTGCGGACTTTGTTTCGGTCAGTTAAAGAGCTGTTACCGTTGATTAATACTTCACCGCTTGTCGGCTTTAACAACGTGGTCAGAATTTTAATCGTTGTTGTCTTCCCGGCGCCATTAGGACCCAAGAAAGCAAAAATATCGCCTTCATTCACGGAAAATGTAACATCACTAACCGCCGTCAGACCGTTAAATTTTTTGGTCAGATTTTTAACATCAATAATCGCCATCAGATTAACTTTTTGTTTTTAATAATCTCCCTTAACACGGTTTTAGTTTCATCCGATGCTCCGTAACGGACCCTTGCCGTTGGCTTGTTGATTTTTAAAAACCGTCCCAAGTCAATCGGGGTGCCGATAACCACCGAGTCGCAGTCAACGGCATTAATTGTTTTTTCCAGATCGGCCATCTGCTTTTCGCCATAGCCCATTGCCGGAAGCAGTTTCCCGATATTTGGATAATGATTAAATGTTTCCTTTATTTTTCCAGTAATAAACGGACGCGGGTCAATTATTTCTTTGGCATTATTTCTTTCGGCGGCTACTGTACCCGCGCCGTTAGTCATTTCCCCATGGGTAACTGTCGGTCCATCTTCTACCACTAATACTCTTTTCCCAGTGATATATTCCGGATGGTCAATGGATATTACTGATTCCGCCTTAATGATTCTGGCTTGCGGATTAACTCTCTGCGCGTTTTTTATTACCATATCCACGTCTTCCGGTCTTGCCGAATTAATCTTGCCGATAATAATTACATCGGCCAAGCGAAAATTGACTTCTCCCGGATAATAGCCGATTTCATGCCCCGGCCTTAAGGGATCGGCTACGGTGATTGTCAAGTCCGAATGATAAAAAGAAGTATCGTTATTTCCTCCATCCCAAACAATGATGTCCGCCTCTTTTTCCGCCTCGCTTAAAATTGCCTGATAATCAATGCCGGCATAAATCACACTTCCCATAATGATATGCGGCTCGTATTCTTCCATTTCCTCAATTGTGCATTGGTGTTTTTTTAAATCTTCAAGCACGCCGAATCGCTGGACTTTTTGCTTTTCCAAATCGCCATACGGCATCGGGTGGCGGATGGAGACAACACGCCCTTCGGCCTCTTTTAATATTTCGACAACTGCTCGCGTCGTCTGGCTTTTCCCGCACCCGGTCCTTACAGCAACGACATTGATTACCGGCTTTGAGCTTTTAAGCATCGTTTGCTCTGCCCCCATCATCGAGAACTTCGCCCCGGCGGTAATCACCCGCGAAGCCAGTCGCATCACTGAATTATATGACAAATCACTATAAGACAATAAACACTCGTTGACATTATTGTCCTTAATAATTTTTTCCAAATCTTTTTCGTCTTCAATAGAGATCCCGTCGGGATATAGTGACCCGGCCAAGCTTGCTGGATATTTTCGGCCGGCAATATCAGGAATTTGCGCCGCCGTAAAGGCAACGACTTTAAAGTCCGGATTATCGCGATATAAAGCATTGAAATTATGAAAATCACGCCCTGCCGCCCCGATGACGACCAATTTTATCTTCGCCATAAGTCTACTATTAACAATAAGACTGCAAGCCGCTTAGGCGGCTCGTATTCTTAAAATAGCAAATCCAACGGATTTGATAAACAGCAACCTTGTGCCACCGTTAAAAAAGTATTATAAGTTGAAGTAGTTCTTATCGCTATTGATATTACATTCCGCGGTAGCTCAACGGCAGAGCGAGGGACTGTTAATCCCCAGGTTCCAGGTTCGAATCCTGGCCGCGGAGCTCGAAAACAAAATGCCCCTTGTGGGCTTTTTTGTTTGTCTGGCGATAGTTGATAGATTCTATTTTTCGTCATCTAATTGCAAATGTGATCCCCTTGTGGCCATTAGTGTTGATTTCTTGAAATATTTTTGCTAATTAGAGTTTAAAGGAGGGAGCCATGAAAAACTCGAAACCAGGGCGGTTAACCGCCCTGTCAATGCTATGGGCGATATTCTCGCCTATTATCATTCTCGCCGTCATAGTGGCGGCGCTGTGGCTCGCCAATTCTTTTTTAACTGGCGAGAACCTGTTCC
>CAZUEG010000018.1:0-256 GCA_964619495.1 uncultured Candidatus Saccharibacteria bacterium
CGACCGACATGAAAAAGTCGGTCGAGGATGTTCTCCGAGGGCAAGGGGCGGTTGCCGCTATTGCCCTCTGTGAGAAGCAGTTCGGTTCGAACCAGCTACTCCTCGAGGGTTGCAAGGCCCTCGTCGGACAGTTGACGGTGTCGGCGGTAACGCCGACCCCCACGCCGGCACCGGCGGGAGCATCCCTGCTCCACGCCCCGAATCTCGGGGTGTTCGGCCAGATAGTCTCCACGGTGTGGGACATCTGGCGCATAGG
>CAZUEG010000018.1:266-1732 GCA_964619495.1 uncultured Candidatus Saccharibacteria bacterium
CCGGGGTGATCCCGGCGTTCCTCCTGCAAGTCGTGTGGGTCCTCTTCTGGACATTCGCCGCGAAGGCGATTATCCAGAAAAAAGACAAGGCCGGGGCGGTAATCTCGCCCTGGATCTGGCGGATCGCGCGATGGGTGTGCGTCACTCCCATCGCCGCTCTCGACGCCCTCGTCCCCGACGAGTGGCTTGAGGACTCCAAGAAGGCGCCGGAGATCCTTCAGTCGGCGGGGGCGCTGTTAGCGATCCTCGCCTACCTGAAGGGTGGCAGGGGGGCTCCGCCCCCCGCACCACGCGGTCGCCGTCCGTAGGACGGCAAAAGGCCCGAACGATGCGCAAGCGTCTAGTAGGGCTTTTTTAGTTTTCAAAACAAATAATTATTATTAAAACTCACTAGAATCACAAAGAATTTATTAGACAATTAATTGAATATTTAGTAAAATTATTGCATTTGACAAATGTAATATACATATGTTATAATATACGCAGGAGGTGTTCCATGAACTGGACACAAATTTTAACCGCGCTCGCCCCATGGGTTGGGGCGGCGCTTCTACTCGGGGTGCTGGGGTTCGGGCTTTTCCGCATTGCGGGGATCGCTCGGATTGTCGGCACCGTGTTGTTGGTCGCCACCGGGGTGATCCTCGGCGCGGCCATCTTCCTGAACCCGGGGGCAATCGGTCAGATCGTCTCCGGGACCGTCGGGGCGGTCGACCCCTACCGGGCGACCGTCGGCGCCGCGAAGGCCGGGCAGGAGGTTAAGCGCCTCCAGACCGAACCGGACACAGTAGATGCCAGTCTCGCATTTGATTGCGAGCTGGCTCGCGCCGCCGGCCAGGTCGTAAACCCGGCCTGGTGCGCCCAGTTGGCCCGAGCGCGGGCCGACTGGAATCAGGCCGACCTGCAGGCAACTCTCGCCGGGTTGCAGGCCTTGCAGGTCAAGATCGGGCTCGTCCCGCAAGGGACGATGTTGGACACCGGCTGGTTCGATGCCAGCGATGTGCCGATCCTAGTCGCCGCATCTCCGGCGACTAGTCAACAAGTCCGGACCCAAATCGAGAACTTGCAAAAAGTTCTCGGACAGGGACCGGCAATCGTCAGTTCGGTGGCGCCGTCATCGACGGTGACCACCACCGCGCGGGTGGCATCAGGGGGCGACCTCGAAGGTTGGTTGAGCTCCCCTTTAGGGACCCCGCCAGAGGGGTCGGCGGAGTGGGTGCAACAGATATGGCACCTGCCCGCCGCGACGATTCCGGTAGTTGCATTGACGGTTATCATTATTGCCGCCTTAATTTTTCGGCGGCGGTAGCCGCCAAATAAGTTCCGCTCCGGCGGGACACCAGTCTCACTAAGCGGGACAAGAAGGGCTCTTCGTAGGGAGAGCTCTTTTGTTTTTAATTGCAAAAATATTTTTAACGAGTGGAAACTTATTAAGCTTCCAATGGGATCAAACCCCGTAGGTTTTTCCG
>CAZUEG010000018.1:1832-8963 GCA_964619495.1 uncultured Candidatus Saccharibacteria bacterium
AAACCAAAAGGGAGCGACGTTGCCACCGCTCCCTTTTCTCGCCTTTTTAACAGGCCATTTCCCCTGGCCGGGGCCGGTCTGCATCCAGGCCAGTGATGGCGGCCCAGACGAACATGACCAGGGCGACTGTTATTAACAGTCCCCCGATCACATATGCCCCTGCCCCCACGACAACCGTGTAGCCGGCCGCAATGGCCGCGTCTGTGGACGCGGTCACTGCGGAGATCAGCCAGATCGTGCCGCCCGTGGCGGCCGATCCGACCAATATCTTCTTACCGTTCCGCCCGACAAAGGCGGAAACGGCCTTTACTCCTTCGTCGAGGGTGTTAAATACACCCCCGTTTGCCTCCTGGACCGCTCGGTCCCAGGAGACTCCATCGCCCCCCGCCTTGGGGGCGACCCTTGTCCCCTCAGATGATGGGGCACTACACTGTTTTGCCAGTTCGGGATTTGCTCTGGCGTCAAGCCAGAGCCCCGAAAGGCAGGTGAACCCCCCTGCCTGTTGGCAGGGGGACGAACAACTCGCCCCCCCGTGAATTTTCGGGGGTCCCCCGCCGTCGGTTGGCGCCGACGGCGGGGGCGGCGCCTGTGGCGCAGGAGCTTGCGCTCCTCCGCCACTGGGGCAGGCGTACTCTTTGTACGCCTTTGCCCCGCCGTACACCGCCTGTGTATTGGCGGCGCAAACATTTCCTGGCGTTCCGCATATTCTGCAGAACGCCAGCCACCCCTTCCCGGGTGGCACCCGGGTGGCTTCGGCCGGCTGGGCGGGCACCAGCGCCAACCCGGCGACCAAGGCCACCGCGACGGCGAGGGTCAACACCCTCGCCAGCCTTTGCGAATTTTTCATATTCGCCTCCTTGGTTTAACTATGAAACGAATAATACATTTTGTCAACATTGGCGGTAATAATGATTTGCGTTATGATAGTCAATCGTTGGCCCTATCGTCTAGTGGTTAGGACATAGCCCTTTCAAGGCTACGACGCGGGTTCGATTCCCGCTAGGGCCGCCATGTAATAAATTTTCAGAAGAAAATTTAAACGTGGCTGTCGCGTTTGAATTTACGTCGTAAATTCATTACGCGACAGTTTTTTATGGACAACGAAAACTATTATCTGCGGATCAGCAAAGCAACCGACCTTAAAAACCCGAAAGACCGGGCGCTTTATCGATTTTTAGAAATGCTTCCGGGAATTTGCTCCTGGGGATCATTATTAATTGCTGTTTTATTGTCATGGCGATACCCGGCATTAATCGCCATTTTCATTATCGGATTTTCCATAATGTGGACCGTCAGGGCGTTTTATTTCGCATTCCACCTATGGTTCGGATATAAAAACATGCGGGTAAACGAAAACCGCAATTGGCTTGGCGAATTAGAGAAATTGCCAAAAGAAAAATATTCTCTAAATATTGATAATTGGCAGGAAATTTATCATCTGGCAATCATCACGATATATAAAGAGCCATTAGAGATTATTCGCGACACGATTAATAGTTTAAAAAATTGCGATTATCCAAAAAATCGGATGATCGTCGTTTTGGCGTGTGAGGAAAAAACAAGAACGAAAAACGAGGAGATTGTTTCGGTGATTAATGAAGAGTTTGAAGACATTTTCTTTCGCCTAGTAATCAGCTGGCATCCCAGCGATTTGCCCAACGAAATTGCCGGAAAGGGTTCGAACGAAACGTGGGCGGTAAAGGAAGTAAAAAAAGAATTGATTGACCGGCTAGGCTTACCCTACGACCAAGTCACGGTATCCCCCTTTGACGCGGATACGGTAATTTATCCCAAGTATTTCAGTTGCCTGACTTGGCACTATTTAACTTGTAGAAAACCGACCCGTACCAGCTTTCAACCAATTCCCTTGTTTAACAATAACATCTGGAGCGCGCCGGCAATATCGAGAATTTTTTCATTTTCCTCGACTTTTTGGCAGGTGATGAATCAGGAGCGACCGGAAAAAATGATCACTTTTTCATCGCACTCAATGAGCTTACAAGCTCTAGTGGAAGTCGGCTTTAAAGATCCGCGGGTTGTCGCTGACGATTCTCATATTTTTTGGCAGTGCTTTCTGCGGTTTAACGGCGATTACCAGGTAATTCCGATGTTTTATCCGGTGTCGATGGATGCCAATGTCGCCGAGAACTTTTTTAAAACAATGGTTAATATTTATAAACAACAAAAAAGATGGGCGTACGGCGTCGGCGACGTCGCCTATCTTATTTTCGGGTTTATCAAAAACAAAAAAATTGGCCTGAAAAGCAAGTTATCGCATGCCTTTGAAGCGATTGAGGGTCATTGGAGCTGGGCGGTGGCGCCGCTTTTGATATTTATTTTCGGGTGGTTGCCGATCGTTGTCGGCGGCGAAGCATTTTCCCAGACGATGCTGTCGTATAGTTTACCCAAGATGGTCAGCCGAATATCAACAATGGCGATGATCGGCTTGGTGGTCTCTGCCTATTTAAGCATTTTACTATTACCACCCCGGCCGCCGGAATATGGGCGTTTAAAAATCGTATTTTTTGTTTTTGGCTGGCTATTAGTGCCGATTATTATGATTATTTTCTCTTCGTTTCCGGCGCTGGACGCGCAAACCCATTGGTTAACCGGCCGGTATATGGGTTTTTGGTCTACTGATAAGTTACGGACAAAATAGTTGGAAATAATGAACCTACTATGAGCTACGCTCATAGTATCTTCTTATTCCGCCGCTTTGCGGCATCCAGCTCGCCTTTTCGGCTTGTTGGAAAATTTTCATCTTTGCCTTTATGGGCGAAGTATTAAGATTTGAATAATAAAATCCGCCTCGTAAAGGAGGCGGATTTTGCGGTTATCGGTTACTCAAGATGCGCTTCTTTTCTCAAATTTTCCACTTCGTGCTTCAACTCGGGATAGTTTTTCAGTTCCGGGTCTTTTTCCAATAGGTCGTTGGCGATTGCTCTTGTTTTTTCCACCAGTGGCAGATTCTTTAATGACTTCATCGCCATATCCGGCAGCCCCCATTGCCGCTGGCCGAAAAATTCTCCCGGGCCGCGGATTTCTAAATCTTTCTCCGCCAATTCAAACCCATTATCACAATTAAGAATTGCCTTCAGCCGCGCTCTTGTTTTTACCGACCGCGATTCGGTTAATAAAAAGCAATATGATTGGTATTTTGACCGGCCGACGCGGCCGCGGAATTGATGGAGCTGGGCGAGGCCAAATCGGTCGGCGCCCTCGATCATCATTACCGTGGCGTTGGGAATATCGATTCCCACTTCAACCACCGAGGTGGAAACAAGAATGTCGGTTTTACCGCGCTTAAAACGGTCCATCACCCGTTCTTTTTCTTTTCCGGCCATTTTTCCGTGAAGCATCGCCACTTTCAAATCAGGGAATACTTCCTTCGATAATTTTTCATATTCATCCTTAACCGCCTTTGCTTCCGACCACGGAAGAATTTCACTACTGATTGCTTCAATTTTCACTTCGCTGATATCGTCGCCGGGCAATAGCTCCGCTCTTTCCTTAGACGGCTCAATCCGCGGGCAAATCACAAATATTTGTCTTTCTTTTTTAATCTCTTTACGGATAAAATCATAAACCCGATTTCGTCCATCCGGACCGACAATTTCCGTAACGATTTTCTTTCTTCCTTTTGGCAGTTCGTCAATCAGCGACAAATCCAAGTCGCCATAGACGGTTAATGCCAAAGTTCGGGGAATCGGGGTGGCGGTCATTGATAAGAGGTGAGGAATCGGCGGTTTGCCGTGATAACCTCTCGGATTTTTTGACAATTTGGCGCGTTGTTCAACGCCGAACCGGTGCTGTTCATCAAGGATTACCAATCCCAGATTTCCGAATCGCACCTTGTCCTGAATAAGGGTATGGGTGCCGATGAGAATGTTGATTTCCTCTTTTTCCGCTTTTTCCAGCAATTTCTTCCGGGATATTTCTATCGCTTCGTGCTTTAATTTCTTGGAGTAAAATTTATCCTCTTTGCCGGTTAATAGCCCGATGTTGATATTGAACGGCTTTAGTAATTTGAAAAATTGTTCAAAGTGCTGGCGGGCTAAGATCTCCGTTGGCGCCATTACCGCCGCCTGATAACCGGATTTTATTACGTTTAAAGCGGCAATCATCGCCACGACGGTTTTCCCCGACCCGACATCTCCTTGAAGAAGACGGTTCATTGGCCGGGGCTTTTCAATGTCTTTTAATATCCGCCATGCCGCTTTTCTTTGGGCGTCGGTCAGTTTAAACGGCAACGATTCGACAAAATCTTTCACCAAATCAAGCTTGGCGGGAATCGGGATCGCTTTTTCTTTGGCGATTCGTCGTCTTTCCCTTAAAACCATTATCAAAACGTGAAACAGCTCCTGAAAAGCAAAGCGCTCCTCGGCGTTTTTGGCATCCTCGATTGTCTGCGGGAAATGGATTTGCCATAGCGTCTGCCGGATCGGGAGAAAATGGTTAATGGCAACGATGTCCTCGGGCAACGTTTCCGGAATATGAGGATTAAGGGAAGACAAGGTGCTGCGGATAATCGATCTCAACCAGCGGGAGGAAACGCCGCGGGTTTCCGGATAAATCGGTACTAGGCGCCCGGTATGAATTAGGTTATTCAATCCGTCCTCGGAGTATATTTTTTCATGGGTCGGATTGGAAAGATAGGTCTCATTTTTTTCGCTGATTACCTTCCCCACCAAACACAGATAATCCCCTTTCTTCACCGAATTGGTAATGTACGGCTGGCGAAACCAGGTAACTTTGACGGCTCCCGAATCGTCAGAAATAATCGCCTTGGTGATAAACATCCGTTTTTTAAAAGTACGGATATTCTCAGTTTCCAGTACCTTTCCCTGGATGCAAACTATTTTTCCGGCCGATACGTCTTTGATAGGAATAATCTTTGAATAATCCTCGTAACGGACAGGGAAATGAAAAAGGAGACTGCGTACACTGGCAATTCCCAGCTTTTTAAGCCGTTTTTGATATACCGGGCCGATTCTGGGAATTTCGGAAATAGGTAAGAATAGATCCACTGTTTTATTTTATTAAGTTTTCATTCAGCCGAGTTTTGCCTTTAGTATCCTTAGTAAAAATTCTTGGGCGATACGCAGAGTATTTTAGCTTGAGGATATCTATTCAAAAAAGCGGTATTGGGTCTTGATTTTCCGACTTTAATTTCTATCGCTCGGATATCATCGGAACGGTCGGTTATCACCAAATCAATTTCTGAACCCTGTTTAGTCCGCCAAAAGTTTGTTTTTAGGCCTAAATTGGCATAAGCGTTTATTTTCAGAATCTCACCGATGATGAAATTTTAAAACAAAAACCCATAGTCGTCACGATTATTCATCGGCTTAAAATTATCTATCAAAGCGTTGCGCAATCCCAAATCATAGAAATAATATTTATTCATCTTGCCTATCTCATCTCTTTTCCGGGAAGTAAAGGGGTGGAGGGGAAATATAATTAAACTTTGCTCGAAAATGGCAAGATACCGCCTAACCGTAACCGTGTCTATTCCCAAACGATTGGCCAGCTCCGCAGTATTAACTAAAGAGCCAATCTGATAAGCCAGAAGCCTTAGGAGGTTAAGCGCGGCTGGTCGATTGCCGATAGTTTTCAACTCGAGAAGGTCTTTAAAAATAACACTGTCGGCGAGATTTAACAGATATTTTTCGTCTCCGGGATTATTTACCAGCGATGGATATTGCCCGAAGATTAAGACATTCTCTAATAGTCCCTGTAAATCAAAACTATGGACGGCTTCGTCTTTCTTATTGCCAGCGCTGATATTCTCCCATATCCAGAAATTCAAACCTGTTTCAATGCCTTTTTGATAGAGAATTTCCGAAAAAGTCAGAGGAAAAAGAAAGTAATCAATTTTTCTGCCGGCTAAACTTTCGCTAATTCTGTTTTTAATCTGAAACGAAGAAGAACCGGCAATAATCAATTTTATCCTCGGTATCTGGTCAAAGATTATTTTTGCCGCCCGGCCAGGATCAGAAAGAAGATGAATTTCGTCTATAATAACGATGCTCACATTCTCTGGGAGCATCTGGCGATATACGGCCGAATCATAACGTTCTAAATTCCGTTTAATCGGCTCATTATCTACTGAAAGAAAGAAAGCGCTTGGGAAACACCTCTTCAAGAGCGTGGTTTTACCTACTTGCCGCGCGCCCAAAAGCGTCAAGATCTCTTTGTATCTTTGGAAATGTGATTTAATCGAGTTTTCTAGATGTCGACTATGGTTCATCATAATAGCGTTATATTATAACCAAACGCTGATGTCAATATATGTTTAGTCATAACTAAATCGTTAGTTTGGGATATCACAAAAAGGCAATTTAGCTTCAGATATTTTTTACATTTTAAATACGGCGAAATTACTTAAACCGAGTACGTCATTATGGCTTTCATGGTGGCGCAAGGACTTAGAAACTTGAAAAATGGCCCCCATGTGGATGCCGTCTTTGCAATCAAGCGATGCCGAATTATTTTATCAATACCCTTTGTCGCTTGTATAAGATATTACGGGTTATGTATAGTGGGTTTAAATTAAAAGAACGGCTCGCTGTCTGCAACAAAGTGCAACATCACAGACAGCGGCCGTCTTTACCAGAGCTCTGCTTTATCGACCCAGAGCTCTCTACGGGTCCTCAGGAGGATGTGGGCCCACCATGGTCCCCACGTGTTCCACCTGAAAAATGTCACCCTTACCTTGTGCTGGCACCTGGCAGTACTGTACTCCAGGTACGTCGTCCCGTTCTTGTCGTAAATCCATCCCTTTAAACCGGAGTCTGAAGGGATGGAGCACCTCCAGCCAAACAGCCTGGCCGGGGGAGACGCCCGTGTGCTGCGGACACTGACGAGCCGACACGGGGGCCGGCTCGTTAGCAGCTCTGGCGGGTGTTGCAAACCCGCCCAGACCGGCGCGGTCGCCAACAATGCGACCAGTGGTAACAGAACCAGTCTCCGGTGCGACACTTTACACCTCCCTGTGCTGTCGCATCAAAACTTTCAAGGCATCAACTTGCCTTGATTTCTGAGGTTTTAATGTACGCTTTTTGTGTAAAAATAGCGCACTGGCTACTGATACAATTGACAGTATAGGCCGCTAAAAATATGTTGCGAAAT
>CAZUEG010000019.1:0-8835 GCA_964619495.1 uncultured Candidatus Saccharibacteria bacterium
CAAGCCTGTTTGCATAGACCGAGATTTCGGTTTTAATGATTGATAAGTTTTTTCATCAATTAAGCTTAGGGAATAACAAATTTCTATTATTGGGATAATCTCGAAAACAGATGTCCTACTGAAACGATAGAAGTTGGCTCTTTCTTTAACAGATTGTCTTCCCGAACCTTTGGCGATGTTTAACGGAACCGACACGGCGGCTCCTATCAGTTGGTCTCTTATTCGCGAAAACTTAACTGGGAATTCGCTGGCAATCTTGGAAAGATAAATAGCAAGTCGCAAACTTCTCTGGTAAACTTCCAACCCTTCAAAAAGAAACTTGCTTTTTATATTATCGTTATCCATACCTTAAACGACTCACGACTCCTTAACCCATTTACTCCTTAACTCATTAACTAATCATTTGCGGAGACGCGAGTTGCACGCGTTTCTCGACCTTATGAGAGTCGCGAGATAACTGTTTCTCTACTCCGCGGTTATATTATAAACAAAAAAGAGAGAAAAGCAATAATTTCGTTAATAATCATTTTATCTGCAGATAGTTTGCGGCAAAGGTTTATTTATTGTATCCTTGATTATTAACTTAATTCAAGAAATGACCAAGAAAAAGATATTAATCATTATCGCTTTCGTCGTTTTGGCGATCGCCGGCACTGTAATCTACCTCGGCAGAAATAGAAACAGCAATCAGGCGTTGTTTTTTTACGGCAATACTTGCCCCCACTGTAAGGTTGTTGAGGAATATATGAAAGACAATCAAATTGAAAAAATCATTCCGTTAAGAAAGTTTGAGGTTTATAAAAATCCGATTAACGCGCAAATTTTACAAGACAAGGCTAAACAATGCGGAATCAACGACCAGGAGGTTGGCGTTCCTCTATTATGGAAAGACGGCAAGTGCTATGTCGGCGAAGAAAAAATCATTAATTTATTTAAATCAATAACCGGCGCTAATTAACATTCAAATATAATGAAAAAAAATCGTATTATTGCTTTATCTGTATCTCTATCGGCCGGTATTATTCTCCCGTTAAAGACATTGGCCGTTTGCCCGTTATGTACAATCGCTGTCGGCGCGGGTATCGGCTTGTCGCGTTATCTGAGAGTGGATGATGTCATTTCCGGGTTATGGATCGGCGGATTAATCGTTTCCCTTATTTTTTGGACTCTCGATTGGCTTAACAAAAAAAATGTTAAATTCCGGCTATTACCGATAGCCGTCACTGCCATAATGTACGGGATAACGGTAATTCCTTTAAAAATGATGAATATTATCGGCCATCCGCTCAATACGCTGTTTTGCGGAATTGACCGCTTAATTTTTGGGATCGGCGTAGGAAGTTTGGTGTTTTTTTTCAGCGTACTTTTTAATAATTGGCTTAAAAGAAAAAATAACGGAAAAGTATATTTTCCGTACCAAAAAGTGGTCATTCCGGTTTTGTCGCTACTTCTCTCCAGCGTTATCGCTTATCTAATAATCACCTGTTAATATGCTTGACCCTGAAGAAATCGAAAAATTAATCGATAAGGTCAATTCCAGCAAAGATAAGATGCTGGACCTGTCTTCCGATGAGGATTTATCAATTGCGATAATGAATCTTGTCTCTATCGAAGAACATTTCTTTTTTACCGGCGCAAAAACCGGAAAGTCGGAATACTTTGATTTATTAAACGAAGCGCGAAAAATCCGCGGGGAATTATTAAGAAAAATTGTAAAAGAACCCGAGGGCGAGATATGGTGTATTTCTAAGCATTTACTGGCGGCAACGATGAGACTAATCGAAGTTGGCACCAAGCAATTAGACCGCGGAAAAAAAGATGAGGCTAAAGACTTGTTCACTAAGGCCTATCAGCTATATTCCCTTTTTTGGGGGCTCAATCTGAAACTGACCGATGTGCCCAGTATGAAGGAGGGCATCAGTTCAAATAATAGCGGGGAGAGCGCCGAGCTGGAGAAAATTGCCGATAATCAGCTCAATGTCCACGACAAGGAAGGAACTGATTTTTTAGGCAAACTGGGGGGTATTGTCATCAAGCTGATTAATTGCTGCAAGGAATGAATCTCTACGGGCTTACGCCCGTAGTATCTTCTTTTCCTCCCGGCTTCGCCGGGAGTCCCGCCTATGGGCGGGAAAAACTTCCATCCTTGGGCTAATGCCCAGGGTTTTAAGTTTTGAAAATAAGACTGAAATCCGTTAAACGATAATTTAAAAAAGGCCGGAGGCGTTGTCCCCGGCTTTTAATTGACCCTAAAAATTACACGTTTGGCTGGCAACTGATATCGGCAATTACCGGACTGGCAATTTTAATAAAATCGCCGGTTGCCATTTTAACGGAATGGGTGTGGCTTCCGACATTGAAGACCATTTCTTTTCCTTGAGCGAGAATACCATCAAGGTAGGTAGGAATCCCCAAGACATTTCCCATCGGCGGAATCGCCCCAATCTCTAGCCCTGTCAGGGCAAATATCTCTTCTTTAGTCATTATTCTTACATCTTTAAAATCGTATTGCTTTTTAAGAAGTTTCGTATCGATCCGACGATTGCCGGGGACAACAATAAGGATTGGTTTTTTATCGGCATACAGCAAAATCGCCTTGGCGCCAAACTCAATCGGCGTCTGTCTGACGGTTGCCGCCTCCTCGCTGGTAAATACCGGGGGATGATTAAATAACCGATAATCAACGCCTTCTTTAATAAGAATCTCTTTTATTTTTTCAAAAATCGGGGTAATGTCCTGCATAATTATCTTCCTTTTTGCCGCATATCCTCCACTTTCTCTTTATAATCGGCAATCAAATGCTTCATTTCGTCCTTCACGTTGTCGATTGCGGGCAAACACATCAAAGCCTTCTTTAGAGACGCGAAGCATTTTTCTCGGCAATTCGATTTGGCATTCGGCATACCAGGTTTCGCCTTTTTTATGGTGAAGATTCGGCTTTCCCACTTCAAACCAAACATGGAGAGAATCGGAAAAATCAGGATTTATGGCAATTAAGCTTTTAAACAGTTTTCCCAGGGGATTTATTTTTTCGCGAATATATCTTTCTATTGCTTCCGACGGCTCGATATTCGTATATTTAATCTGAATGTCCATAGTTTTTAATTATTAAACAATAATCTCTAGCTTCTTTTTAGCACAAAAACAATTTCTTGAGGAAATAGCAATTTTTCAAAATGCCATCCGGCTATTTTGGCTGATTTCTCAAACTGCTCGGAATAAAAACCGACCATCCCCTTTTCTTTTCCGGAAATGCTTTTTGTGGGAAACGATACCACCAAGCAGCGGCATTTTTGTTTCGCCATAATTTCAATCGCCGAACCGCGTTGCTGTTTTTCCAGCAATGGCAGTACCTTAAACATAAAAACCACATCAGCTTTCTGTGGCGGATCAATAAATAAATCTCCGGCTGTCGCTTTAGCCTTCCGGATTTTTAACAGCAAAAAAATATCATTTAAAAATCCGACCTCTTCTGTATCGATATCGTAAGCACTGTATTGGGCATTTTCCGGCAAGCCCATCCATGGAATCGTTAGCGGATTTAATCCGCAAGCATAATCGGCAATTGATTGCGGACAGCCGGTAATCCTGAATATCTCTTTATAAAACAAATCAATAATCGGTTTTCTCTCGCGAGTCGATGAATGTAATTCTAAAACCGGCATCAGGGCGTCTTTTACCGCCATTCCATGCCCAATATCTCTTTTTATCGCCGACAATATCTTATTAAACTTTGGCCGGCCAAAATATCCAAAGTAATATGCCGACCAAACCTGATGAAGAAGATTTCTTGCTTCTTTTTCGGCAATTTTGGACGGATATTTCGATAAACAATTTTCAACGATCCGGTTTACGGTTTTTGGATACAAAGAATGATACTTCCGGCTATAGAGTATTTTACCGGCAATCGAATTAATAATTTCTGTTTTTTCCGGCATCTCAATAATGAAACGAGAACAGTTTTTGTTCCGACTAACTTTTTCAAGCAACCGTAACGAGAACAGCTCTCGATATGTTTAGAAAGCGAAGATAGATTTATCCAAGAGCATATCGCAGGCAATCGCGCATCAGCTTGCACGAGGACAGAGCTCGTGCAATTAACTTTTACGCAAAATCTCTATTAAGCGGGTATAGGTCCTCAAGTTATGGATACTCGCCAAACGCCACGCCAAAGAATCTTCGATTTTAAATAAATGATTGAGATAAGCCATCGAGTAATTTTGGCAAGTATAGCAATCGCAAAATTCACTAATCGGCCGATTATTACGGCAATGTTTTTCCCGATCAATATAGATATATTGATGGATATCACGATCGTTTAAAATATCGGCGGTTTCGGGGTCGCTTCTGAAGATATAAAGCCGTTTGTGGCGGGCGTCTCTGGTAGGCAAAACGCAATCAAAGATGTTGTATCCCATTTTGAACCCCTGAACAATCGCCCACGGGTTGCCGACCCCCAAGGCGAATTTCGGCAACTTTTCCGGCATTAACTTGACGGTAAAGTCCATTATTTTTTCGTCTACTTCTCCGTCTTCATCCAAAGGCCATCCGCCAAAACCAAACGCATCAAACCCGAGGAGCAATAAGCCATTAGCGCATTCTTCCCGCAACTTCACGCTTCCTCCCCCCTGGATAACCGCTAAGAGGGCCGGATGGTGACTGCCTTTCTGTGCCTCAATAAGCCGGCCATATTCTTCCTTACAACGCTTAGCCCAGGCGATCGTTCTTTTCACGCTTAATTCGTTTGCCTCGATACTGCTTTTCACCGCCGGACAATCGTCCAAACAAACAACGATATCGCTTTTAATCGCAAACTGCACCTGAATTGATTTTTCCGGAGTAAATTGATATTTCTTCTTCTCCCCCTTTGTTCCGCGATTAAAGACCACCCCGTTGTCGGTGATTTTTCCCAGTTCCTTGTTTTTATAAATCATTGATAATAATTGCCAGCCGCCGGAATCGGAGGTAATCAGCCCCTTCCAATTCATGTATTTTTTCACTCCCCCTAAACTTTCCAAGACGGTAGTTCCCGGTTGGGACATCAAGTGGTAAGTATTAACCACCATTCCCTCCACTTTGGCGTTTTCAAGATCGCCGGAGTCCAAACTGCGGACTACCGCCCGGGTGGCATCGGGAAAATAAATCGGAAACCGTATTTCCTGGCCGTTAATCTTCGCCTTTTTTAAATACATATTTTCCAAGCGAGTATGGGGTAATGGTTTTTGTGTGATTACTGCTTCCTTTCCAGCTGTTTTATTCCCTGTTCGGCCTCGTGGCGGATTGCTGAATTGCCGTCGCGCAGTCTTCCTTCTAATGCCGGAATAGCAGAGATGCCAATTTTAATTAATTGGCGGACGGATAATAGACGAATTTCGGGATTGCCGTCGTGCCCGGCGATTTCACTAAGCACTCCAATCGCCGCATCGCCAAGCATTACTAAAGTCTCCACGGCAACGGTCCGAACATTCAGATTTGCATCATGGCGCGCTCTTTTTTCCAGTTCACTAAGCGCGGAAACACCAATTGTTCCCAATAAGCGCGTTGCCTCGATTCTCACTTCTTCCGCGCCGTCAGAACCGGCCATCTGCGCTAACTCTGCCAGTCCCTCGGTTCCCCTCTCTGCCAACTTTCTTGCTTTTTCCAAACGAGGCCTTAAATCTACATCCCACATCAGGCCACGCCCTCCGCCCCCCTTAAACGCATCTGATTGCATTCTTCCAAGCATAATTTTATTAGTTACTTATCGCTGTTATTATAACCTGATTAATTTTTCCAGCCAGGGAATCTGTTCATTGCGCCTTTGCCACCAGATATTTTCCCAAACATAATGAATCGCCAAATTTTTCCAGATCCCCCATTTTTTGAAATAAGCCAGCATTTTTTCAACCGACACAATTTCCGTTTCGTAATCTTTATTGAAAAATATCATACTGTATATTTTCTGCTCCCACGGCGAGATATGATTCAAGTAGCCCCATTTATGAAATACGTCAAACATAATATAACCAACCGACGCCGGACCAATACCATATAAAGACAATAATATTTCTTCTAATTCTTCGGCTGTTTTTGTTTTTAGCAAATTATCTTGGATTTTACGGTCAACAAATTGCCGAGATGCTTTGATAACCGACTTTGCCCGATAGCCCAGCTTCAATGACCTTAAATATTGCTCATCGGCTTTGGCTAATTTATCCGGCTCCCAAAAACTCCAAAACGATTGGCCGTCAAACTTCACTTGTGTTCCGTAACTTTCAAATAATATCTGCATCATATAAATGCTCCTTTTTACGACGGTGTTTTGAAGCATTATTGCGATAATCAGATATTCATATAACGATCCGGCGCGCATCGGCCGTAATCCATAAAACTTTTTGACAATCGGTTTTAATAGCGGATCTTTTTCCGCCATTCGGTAAAAACCGGATAAATCAAGACCCAGATTGTAGCGCCAAATAATTTCTTCTTTCAGGCTATTAATATAATCATCGGATAGCTCTTTTTGAGAATATATCTCGACTGCTACTTTCGGCTTTTCTTTAACGCTTTTATCTTTAAAAACCAACCCTAATCTTTTTCCCTTAAACAGCATCGTCTGCCAGCGCCTACCCGGTTCCCATTTTGTATCAGTCGATGCAAAATGCCCCGGTTTATAAAACGTTGAATCAAAATGAAAAGGCTTAGTCGGAATAATTTCAATTTGTTTTTTAATATTCAGCTTTATCGCGCTTTTTCTGTTCATAATCGCCGACGCAATAATGTCTGGCGTTGTTGCATTCAATTATTTTTTGACCCAGTGGCGGCAAAATGCATCCAATGGTGTTTTTTCATATCCACCTGATTGTTGCCGTTAAAGGTTACGCCATCGACGGATAATAATTTTTTCTGGCCTCTTGATCCGCCTAGCGAATACTTCTCGGCGAGAAAACCGCCTGCTTTAACCACTCTTTGACAAGGAATATTCGGGTCTTGATTACCATAGAGCGCCCAGCCGATTTTTCTTGCGTCCCGCGTCCCGACAATCCGCGCCACATCGCCATAGGTCAATACTTTGCCTTTAGGAATCTTGGCAACAATTTTATGAATACTCAAAAATAATCCTGTTGAATCGTCACTCATATCTATTTTTTTTACCAACCACCGGACGATCCGCCGCCGCCGGAACTGCCGCCGCTAAATCCGCCAAAACCGTATTTGAAAGCTGCCTCTTTGCGCTTGATTTCTTTGATCTTAATCACCTACCAGAAGTTCCGAAAATGAACGATCTTCGTTAATAAAAGATAAGCTTTCCACTAAGATCGCCCCTGGTTCACCGTCAAGGTCGTATCTTACTATTTTATCCCCGACAGAATAAGGTTTTCTTGTTACCGGATCTTTTAGTTGGGTTTCAACTTCCGGATCATCAGGTCCAAGAATAACAACTAAAACTGAACACGTTCTTTCTCTTGCCTCGACAATATCTTCGGGAAAAATTGCCCTTACGGTATATTGACCGGGACGAACTTCTGTTGTTGCCTGTTCTTGTGGCACAATCTGATGAAGTTCTTCGCGATGAGGTTTTTGTTGTTTCATGCTATTGACGTAATCACCGATTAGTTATACCTGATTTCTGACCAAAGAAACTGAATGGGATTTTGCCGATAGTAAGTTGAACAAAACATGCACGACGGAACGCATTTTTTGGTGCACCATTTTAAATTCTTCTCCCGGTATTCTTTTATCTGCGGGTAATAATCTTTGTTTAAATCGCGGATATTAAGATCAAGATACGGCAAATAACCGCATATTCCAACCCGGCCGTCGGTATCGATATTAAGCGTATACTTTCCGCCGTCGCAAACCCAATCAAGGTCGCTTTGAATCCATTTCTTTACCGCTTCATAGTAGGCAATCGACTCAAGCAACCGGTAGCCATTTCGTTTCTTGTCAGCCAAGTAGTCGGCGGTTTTAATCACTTCTTCTTTATCGCCCTCTTCCAAGAGCAACTCTTTCAGGTGCGGATTCTGGCGATAATTTTCAAGCGGTTTCGGGTTTTGAACGAATATCGCCGCCATAATTATTTGATTAGTGTGGCAAAATTCAAGCATCGCCGGTACTTGTTTGATATTGTTTTTCGTAATAACGCAATTCAGCATCAAAGACAACCCGCTTTTTGCTTTTTCATCTATCAAGGCCTTCAATGTTTTTGAAGCTTGCGGTAATTCTTTTTTACTATCACTAAATCCGGCAACAATGGAATCGATTGAAATATTGATCGTTCCTAACCCGACGTCCAGTAATTGCCTTAATCGCGTTTTTCCGTCAACGGTTCTTCGGGGATTAATCAAAAAAGCGCCATTGGTAGACAATTGGGTATAGATATTATTTCTTGAGCAAAATTCAACAATTTCTGCCAGATCGGCCCTAATCTCGGCTCCCCGCCCATTAAAGCCACGCATCGGCATCCGATCTCTTTTAGTTTCAAAACGATTTCTTTGACCTCTTCCAGCGAGGGGTCTCTGCGCGAATTGTCCCTAGCGCCGTAGTATTCACAATTAAAATTACAATGGCGGGTAACATAAAAATGGGCCCACAATGGCGTCGGTTTTACTAATGAGTCGGCAAACGACCGGCCCATCGTGGATATAACTCCTGGATTATTGTTTGCCATGCTATAATTTAGAATAAATTAACGAAGTATAATTGCAGATTCCGCACGGTTAAATCTATGACGAATAACGGCCAAGTCTGACTTGACCTGCCATTCGAAGCCTATCTTAATTTAACCACAGGAATAGGCGCCCTTCTTCGCATAAAGCTACGAAGGGCCATTCTTCACGATGGCGAAGAATGGAG
>CAZUEG010000020.1:0-8711 GCA_964619495.1 uncultured Candidatus Saccharibacteria bacterium
GGTTACTCCTTTGGTCGCTCGGCGGGGTTTAATGCCCCGCTGAGCGAAATACCTTAAGAAAAAATATAACTTACTTTATCGTCTGCTTTCCCATATATTTCTGCAGAACTTCTGGGATCATGACACTGCCGTCTTTTTGCTGGTAATTTTCAAGGATAGCGATAATTGTCCGCCCAATGGCAATTGCCGTCGCGTCGTTCATGTGGAGGTATTCCACTTTGCCATTTTCCCGCCGGAGCCGCGTGTTTAAACGCCGCGCCTGATAGTCGGTCATTAAATCGGCAGAATGGGTTTCCCGGTAGCGGTTTTGCCCCGGCATCCATGATTCAATATCCAAATGGCGGGCGTCGGGAGCGCCCATATCGCCGGTACAGGTCATCACCACCTGATAAGGAATTTTCAGAGCTTGCATTAAATATTCCTGGATCGCCACCAAAAAATTTTGTTCTTTTAGCGAATCTTCCGGCGACGTGAATGATTCCATTTCCACCTTGTCGAATTGATGGACTCTAAAGATGCCCCGGGTATCTTTGCCGTAAGATCCGGCTTCGCGGCGGAAACAAGTTGAGAAACCGAGATAACGCCGCGGAAGCGTTTTTTCATCAAGGATTTCCTCCATATGAAGCGGTCCCAATGTATGCTCGGCACTGCCGATTAAGAATTGGTCATCTTTAGGGAAATAGTATCGTTCCTCCTGATCTTCTTTGTTAAGCCGCGCCATTTTTGTAAAAACATCGGGACGAATCATTACCGGCGGGATTACCGGAACGAACGGTTTTACCGATAAATTTTTATCAACCGCTAAAGCGATATTTTTTATTGTTTCCGGAGAAGTTAATATGCTGATTGCGTAATGAATCAAGGCAAATTCCATCAGCGCCGCATCGTTCTTTAGATACCCGAACCGCGTGCCGGTAATCTTACTCGCCTTTTCCGTATCGATTAAATCCAACTCTGCGCCCAGTTCTATGTAATCTTTGGGCGGAAAATCGAATTTTGTCGGTTCACCCCACCTTTTAATTACTTTATTGTCGCGATCGTCTTTTCCTTCGGGAACATCGGCTAGAGGAATATTGGGCACCTGGTACATCAATTCCAGATATTCTTTTTCCAGCGGCGCGATTTTTTTATTTAGCCGGTCGCTACCCAGATCCAGCTCTTTCATTTTAAGAATGATGATTTTTTTTTCTTTCTCTGTTTCCGCCGCTTGGATTTCTTTGTTTGCCTGATTTTTCGTCTTTTGCATCTCTTCAAAGGCGATAATTGCTTCCCGCCGCTCTTTATCCACTTCCAACAAACGATCTAAATCGACCGTCACACTTTTCTTGCGGCAAACGTCTTTAACTAAGTTTAAATTATCACGGATAAATTTAATGTCTAACATATTAGTAGCTTAAAAGCACTTGTAAATTATCGTTCATAATAGCATCTTTTTTCTTAATATTAAACATTATTCTTATACCCCTACTGTCCCTCTTGCCGTTCTTACTTTCACGCACCCTTTTTCAGGCAACCCCGGGGGTTGCCTTTTCATTGCCTTTTCATTCAGGCAACCCCCGGGGTTGCCTTTTCAAACCTCTCGACACGATGTTCGGCATCGGATGTCGAAAGATTAATATTCAACCCCGTAGGTTGAACATCTGTTTTTTAAATGAAAAGGCCAGCGTGGTGAAACGTCGGCCTTTTGACTGCGCCCGCCTGTCCCTTACGAGACAGGGCGGGCGACTTCATTCCCCCGGCGTTTCTGCCGGTGCCGGTGGGTCGTCGATTGCCCCTGCGATCTGTAGCCAGCCGCAGGAGGTACCGACGTAAAGCTGGAACTGTCCACCCGCATTCACGGGGAACGGTCCAACTACGAACGTAGTACCTCCTCGCTGGTACTGCCACCAGGGGGCGTACTGCTTCCACTCCACATCTTCGCTCCAATTGCGGAGCGTGAATGTTGTCGTAATCTGTGGAAGACTCCGGATGTTTTTAACGTTGCCATCCGGACGCAAGGGGATGTTGTAGTATATCCCCCATACTGTGACCTCAATGTATGCCAGGTCACAGGCATCCACGGGCGTCGCCGTCGCTGTTGGCGTCGGCGTGGCTACTAGCACCGGGTTCTTCATTACCAGCGGGAGATACACCCGCCGGATACCCGGCGTCGCCGTCGGTGTGATCGTCGGCGTGTTGGTCGGCGTATTCGTCGGCGTCGCCGTTGGCGTCGCCGTCGAAGTTGCCGTGGCCGTGGCCGTGGCCGTCGGGTACGGCGTATACGTCGGGTATGACGTATACGTCGGATACGGCGTTGGCGAAGGTCCAGGCGTGCACGTCGGGCACTCCGGACACAGCGTCGCCGTGGCCGTCGGCGTAGCGGTGGGTGTGGCCGTCGCCGTGCTTGTCGCCGTCCGTGTCGCGGTCGGCGTTGCGGTTAACGTCCACGTTGCCGTGGGCGTCAACGTCCTCGTCGGCGTCGTAGTAAGCGTCGCCGTTGAGGTTGCCGTCGGCGTACTCGTGTGAGTAGCCGTCGCGGTCGCCGTCGGCGTGGCCGTCTTGGTGACAGTCGCCGTCGGCGTGGCCGTCGGCGTACGCGTTGGCGTCGCCGTCGAAGTCGCCGTCGCTGTGGCCGTCGGAGTCGCGGTCGGCGTCGCGCTCGGAGTCCACGTTGCCGTGGAAGTCCGAGTAGCCGTCGGCGTACGCGTTGGCGTCGCCGTCGGGGTGGCCGTCGGAGTCGCGGTCGCTGTTGGCGTCCGCGTGGCCTCTTCCGGCCGCGTTGGCGTCGGCGCGCACGTTTTCGTGCTCGTCGGCGTTGCCGACGGAGTCGCAGTCGGCGTTGCGCTCGGGGTCCACGTTGCCGTGGATGTCCGAGTAGCCGTCGGGGTGGCCGTAAGAGTCGCAGTCGCCGTAGGCGTCTGCGTGGCCTCTTCCGGCCGCGTTGGCGGCGGAGCGCACGTTTCCGTGCTCGTTGGCGTAGCGGTGGCAGTGGCCTCCTCGGGTCGGGTCGGCGCCATCGGCGCTCCCCCGGGCCCGGCCACCGTTTTTTCGGTTGCTGTCGCGATGACAGCCGTCAGCACGACGGCCGTCAACAACGACAACACAAGCCACTTTTTCATGTGGCCCTCCTTTCGAGCCATAAATTGAGGTGCGGATACACCTCTGGCTGTACCGATACAGTAACATACTTTTACACCTTTGTCAAAGTTCGCGGTGCTATTCTTGGTCGATGTCCGACATCGACCAATTCAAAGAAACAAAAGACCGCTCCTTGCGAAACGGTCTTATCAACCACTACCGGCAGTTAGCACACGGTAGCCGTCGGGCGACGCCCGGCGGAATCCATGCGCATACCAATGTCCTCCCCTTAGCTATCTGGACGCAAGTCCAGACCCAGCCCTTGGGAGGCCACTTGATCTTCAGGGTTTCTGCCCTGAAGATCGAGATTTTGACAGCAGTCGGTTTTTCAACCGACCACTGCCAGGCGCCCTTGGCGCCCATCAGCTTGGCAGTGAAGATACTGGAGCCGTCCGCTCCATCAACCTCCATCGCCCAAGAAGTTCCGGCCTCCCGCACAAAACGGGCGGTGAGGTTCGTAGACCCGTCATAGGTCTCCCAAACCTCGACTAGCCCGCCGTTGGCGGGATTCACCAAATCGTTGAAGTGCAGGGTGATTTCTACCCCGCCTCCGACGACCTTGGCGTCCGATGCCGGGCTCGCCAGGTACTCTCTGATGTGCAATGATTCGCTGCATATCAGAAGCGCCGGCTCTGTGTGGATTTCCGCGTTGCCGATGTACGGCACAAACAACCATACATCGGCGCGAACGGAGTGAGTCCCCGTGAGAGGACTACTCGTCCAGGGAACAAGCACATTTTCAAATGTGCCGTTCACCACCCTCTGGGCATCAAGCCCGAGGGTTTCATCTACGAAGGCCTGGGCCATCGCCAGGCCATCGACCGGTCCGCCAGTTTCACCTGCAAGGGTGACCCCGGCGCAGGTAATGGTGACGGTAATCGTTGGCGTTGGCGTTGGCGTTGGCGTTGGCGTTGGCGTTGGCGTTGGCGCTTGGGCCGAAACCCCCAACGCCGTCGCCCCCACGATTACCGCCGCCAAAAGCAATGCTTTTTTAAACATTGCACCTCCTTTTTGTACTCAAAAGATAACAGGATAAATGCCTTCTGTAAAGAAAAAAGCGGCCACAAAGACCGCTTTACTCATGGGCCTGTTCTTCCTTTTTTTGAAACAATGAAGAAAGGAGGCGGGAAGAACAAGCCGGAAATAACAATACCATCAATCGTCAATGACACAATACTATTTTATCCACAACATAATAATTGAAGCACTAAATCCGAAATCCTAAATCCTAAACAAACACAAAACAGAAAGTACTAAATTCAAAACGTTTTGGGTTTCTGCTTTATGTTTTTGAAAATTAGAGTTTATTTAGAATTTAGAAATTAGGATTTAGGGTTTAAGGTTAACTACAGTCCCAGCTCTTCGCTTATTTTTTGCATTGCCTTAAGTCCGATTTCTACAAATTCCTCAAGCAATAAGCCGACTTTATCGCAGGCGGCAATATCCTCTCTTCTTGCCCCTTTGGCAAATGACTTTTCTTTATATCTCTTTAATACCGATGCGGCGG
The DNA here is from genome assembly GCA_964619495.1 of uncultured Candidatus Saccharibacteria bacterium. GTDB lineage: Bacteria > Patescibacteriota > Minisyncoccia > Minisyncoccales > GWA2-46-15 > CAZUEG01. The sequence goes on from CAZUEG010000020.1 coordinate 4,625, forward strand.
TCAAGTCGGTCAGCTTCTTGCTCGGCAATACCAGCGTTGAGGCGACAATCAATCCTGTCAGAGGATCGGTGGCGAAAATCGCTTTTTCGATTAACGTTTCGGCAACCTTCCCGGTTGCCGGATTATGCGCCCGAATCGCCTCGGTTATTTCGCTATTTACTCCCATACCCCTAAGCATTTCCGCAGCTACCTGTCCCTGTTTTTCCGGATTAATCCGATAGTCAACAATTTCCATATCCATATCGTGCATCAATCCCGCCAGCCCCCACGACTCCTCGTTCTCTTTAAAACGGCGCGCCAAACTGCGCATTATCGCTTCTGTAGCCAGCATATGCTTTATGCTGTTTTCGTTTTTAACGTGCTCCCTAATTAAATTTATTCCTTCTTCTCGGGTCATACTTTGATAATTTTTAATTTATAATCATCAGGTTTTTTCAGTTCTCATCCGCCAGCTGGCGGACCAGTTTCCAATAAGTTTTCAGTTCTCAATGAAACAAACTATTTTCGTCATTTGAAAATTGATTTATTGAAAATTTATTGAAAATTGAAAATTGTAAATTGAGAACTTCTGGTTATTTTCTCTTCAGTACCCTCTGCCACAAAATTCGGCCGGCAAATAGCGCTATCCCAATTATCGCCATTATATACATCAGCGAATATTCTTGCGAAACGGAAACGATTCTCAATAGCGGATTATATTTTGACGGCCAAAAAGGATAAACATCGTAATGCATTATCGAATCAAAAATAATATGGCTAAAGTATCCGAATAACGCCCCAAAAAAAATATTTTGAAAGGTCTTTTTTTGGGTTGGCCAAAAAAAACCGATAAGCGCCTTGCTATTTCCTCCTTTAAACGGCCACCGGATATTTTTAATGACAATTGTTATTAAAAGCGACGCAAAAACACCGGCTAATAGCGAATGCAAGGCGCCATGATGAGGATAGCTTAAATATGGATAGTTATAATTATATAAAACCAGCGTAATCGGCTCAATGTCCGGAAATATGCTTCCGGCTAGCATTGCCGGCAAATAGAAAAAGCGGAAGAAAACCGTTCCAAAAAATAACCCCGTACCTAAATGATAATGTGTTAATGGCAAAAGTTTAGTTCTCAATTATCAGTTCTCAATGAGTTCTCAATGAATCAGTTCTCAAACATTTGAACGCAGAGGTGAATACGTATTGAGAACTGTAAACTGAAAACTGAAAACTGGTTTATTATTCTCTGGGTCTCATTGTCGGGAACAAAATCACCTCTCTTAGTGAGTACGAATCGGTAAGAATCGTAACCAGGCGGTCAATTCCCATCCCGAATCCGGCCGTGGGCGGCATCCCGTATTCCAAAGCCTCAATAAAATCTTCATCCATTTCATGGGCTTCGTCAAAACCTTTTTTCCGAAGCTCTTGCTGCTCCTCGAAACGAAGCCGCTGCTCAATCGGGTTATTCAGCTCGGAAAAAGCGTTGGTTATTTCGGCCCCCGAAACAACGAGCTGGAAATTAGCAAGCCGATGGGGATTATCATCAGTGGCCTTGGCTAAAGTCTGAAACCCGATCGGGTAATGGATTAAAAATGTCGGTTGGATTATCTTCGGCCGGCAAAGCTTTTTGAAAATTTCATCGGCAATGGCCGCCTTGGAAGCGCCCTTTTCAACCTCGATTCCCAGCTCTTTGGCTTTCCTTAATAATCCCGCATCATTTATCGAATCATAATCAATTCCTGTTTCCTTGCGGAATATCGTCGTAAACTCCACCCGCGGCCAAGGCGTTTTGAAATCTAGCGTGTTATCCTGATACTTGATTTTTAAACCGCCGAATATTTTCTTTATAACCTGGCTGAGCATCTTTTCTACGAGTTTTATCAAATCTTTATAATCGGCATAAGCCCAGTAAAATTCGATCATTGTAAAGTCGGGATTATGAAACTTGTCCATCCCTTCGTTTCGAAAACATCGGCCGATTTCATAAATTTTTTCATATCCGCCGACAATCAACCGTTTCAAATATAACTCCGGAGCAATTCGCAAATACAAATCGATATCCAGGGCGTTTAGGTGAGTTTTAAAGGGTTTTGCCCGCGCCCCGCCGTAAATCGATTGCAGGATCGGCGTTTCCACTTCGACAAATTCGTTATCGTCAAGAAATCCGCGGATCGCCGATATTATTTTAGAACGCAGGATGAACTTTTCTTTTATTTCCCGATTAAAAATCAAATCCAGATAGCGCTTTCGGTATCGCTCTTCCGTATCCGTTAACCCATGCCATTTTTCCGGAAGGGGCAATAAGCTTTTGGCAAGTATTTTATAGCCGGCGGCTTCGATAGTTTTTTCGCCGCGTTTTGTTTTCATCAATACTCCGCGAATTTCGACAAAATCACCGATGTCAAAATTATCAATAAAATAACGGTAACTTTTCACCCCCACATGGTCTTCGCGGAATAAGACTTGGATTGAGCTATCGCCGTCCTCAATATTCAAAAAAGATGCCTTGCCGTGTTCTCTTAGCGCTCTGATCCTTCCGGCAAGAATAATTTCTTTCTTGATGCGGCTTAAGGCGGAAAATTGTTTTATCGCGTCAATAATCCGGTAATTTCTTTTCGTTTTTCCGGGATAGACTAATCCGTTTTTTTCGAGAACTTTTAATTTATTGAGCCGATTCTTCTTGATTTCGTCAATGGTTGCCATTTGTTTATTAGGTTACTCTATGCGAGTAATCTTATATGTTATTTTACCGCTTGGCGCATCGACTACCACCGCATCCCCTTTGCGTTTATCGACCAAAACCCGTCCCAACGGCGAATCGGCAGAAATTTTGTTATTCACCGGATCCGCTTCGTTGGGGCAGACAATGGTAAATACGACTTCGCTCTTTTCATTTTTTAAATAAACTGTTGAACCGATACGCGCCATTCCATTGCTGCTTAATCCCCGATAATCAATGATTTTGGCGGTGTTAATGATCGTTTGCAACTCTACTATCCTCCCCTCTAAAAATCCTTGCGCTTCTTTCGCTTCAAAGTATGCAGCGTTCTCCGAAAGGTCGCCAAAGCCGATCGCATGGTTTAATTGCTCCGCCATTTCTTTTCTTTTTGTAGTCTTCAAGTATTCCAATTCTTGTTTTAATTTTTGAAGAGCCTCGGCCGTTAATTGATTGTCCATGCCATTCATCTTAAAAAATATGGGGGAAATGTCAATTTTTAATATTAAATTACTTAACCCCGCGGGGTCTGACCCCGTGTAGGGGGGAACAACTTCACGAAGACAGTCCTCGAGAGGACCGTCCTCGTGGTCGTGCGTTTAGAATTGATGCCTGTCGCTAATCGATTTGCCGCCGTCAACAATAATTGATTGCCCGTTAATGTATGAAGATTCCTCGCCCGACAAGAACGCGACGGCGTTGGCAATTTCTTCAACTTCGCATACCCGTCCTAGGGGATAATTTTTCGCAATACTACCATACCAATCTTTAAGCTGTTTGGGAGTCCGCCTATTTTCCGAATTGGCAATTTTGACAAATCCCGGACAAACGGAGTTTGTTCTTATTTTCGGAGCAAAATCAACGGCCAATGACCGAGTTAGCCCATCAATTGCCGCTTTAGATACCGTATATACGCTAAAATTAGGCAAAGACGCAAAGCTTCCCCATGATGATATATTAACAATCGTTCCTCCTCCCGACTTTAAAATCAACGGAATGGCGTATTTCGCGCATTTAAAATAACCGCCTAAATTGACGGCCAACGTTTTATCCCATTCTTCTTCGCTTATTTCCGATACATTCTTTGCCATCCCCGAACCATATCGGGCAACGCAATTAACTAGCGCCGTTAAGCCACCAAACTCTTTTTCAGCGGTCTTTATCAGCCTTTTTACAAACGCCGTATTCGTTACATCACCGCGGACGAATATCGCTTCGCCGCCATTCTTCCTAATCCGATCTGCCGTCCACTGGCCGGCTTTTAGTTGGTCTGCCACGACAACCTTGAATCCGTCGCGCGCCAAGCGAACAGATATCGCTCCGCCGATTGAGGGACCGCCGTTTCTGTAACCCATCGCTCCACCGGAAACGATGGCCACCCTTAAGGAT
>CAZUEG010000021.1:0-8621 GCA_964619495.1 uncultured Candidatus Saccharibacteria bacterium
AGGCGACGCCCCGCGCCATCTTGGCAAAAGAGAAGGATGAACATTGATAAAGCCGTATTTTGGAATTTCCAATATTTCTTTCGGTATAAGCCGGTTATAGGCGGCAACAATAACCAAATCCGGTTCCAAACTCTTTATTTTTTTTCCAAAATCATCATTGTCCTTCGGATGAAACACCGGTATGTTGTTCCTTGTGGCGACTTCTTTTACCGCCGACGGCGAGATGTTCATTTCCCTTCCTTTTGGCTTATCGGTTCTTGTTACGACTAAAGCCGGCCTCAAGCCGACGATATTTGCCAATTCTTCGAGGATAATCGCCCCGAAATTCGGGGTTCCGCAAAATACTGTTTTCATAATACCAATTTATACAAAAATTCCGGTTTGGTCAAACAACACTGTCTAAAACTCAAAACTCAAAATTCAAATAACAAATCAAATTCAAATAATAAAAATATTTAAAAATTTGAATTTAAAACATTGATTTGTGAATTTGCTTTATGATTTTGTCATTTGAATTTGTGATTATTAATCCTCTAGTCAACAATTTTCCACTCGATATCTTTTTTTTTGGCGCCAAACTCCAGCCAATCGCCGTCTTTATTTATCACAAACCATTTCTTTTTTGTCTCGCTCCAGACCATCGGATCGTTCCGGTAATGCGGCTTTTTGACGATCTCTTTCGGTTTTAACCGATCAAGTTCCAGCCATTTTTTGAATACCGTTTCAATCGCATAATCCAGCTTGCGGGAATTTGCCCAGAGGGCGACGCGAGTAATCGCTTCTTTGGCTTTTTTTATCGAACCGGCCAGTTCCAGTAATTGCTTTGCCGGGCGGGTGAAGCGGGAGTATATTATTTTTTTCTTTTTCGCATCATTTTTTATTTCGTCCAGGCTTAATCCTTTGGTATAGAAAAAATGATTAACGACTTTTTGAATTGCCGTTTCCTTTTCTACTTGCTTTTCTATCTGTTTCTTTGTTATCTTTTTTCTAATCGCCTTTTTAATCATTTGGCTATTATACCGTGTTAAGCATTTTTGTTAATCGGTATATTCACATGTTCAACCTACGAGGTTGAACATCCTGTGGCATTTTCCATATATTGTACCGGATTTATTAATCAGTATATTTGTCTGCGGTGAAGCGATATAAAATAATCTTTTCATTTTTAAGATTAATTCCTGCTTTTTGAACGGCAATCGATATTTGTTCGTTAATGTTGTTTATCCCATTAAGGCCGGGGAGCAGTAATCCGATTCGGTTAGAGATCGCTCCTTTTACAATTACTCCGTATTTTTTAGGATTTAATTCGCTCCTATCGCATATTTCTTCGGGTGAATCTAAAACATATATCGTATAGGTCAGATCGCCCAATTCGTCCTTTTTAATGCCGGTAAATCGGTAATCGCTTGTCGCCGCGCTTATGGCGTTATCAATGATTTCTCGGGTCAGATTTTCTTTTGTCGGCCGGTACGTACCGATACAACCGCGCAACTTGCCATGGTTTTCAATTGTCACAAAGACACCGGCGCGCTTTTTAAGTGTTTTCGGAATCGGCTCCGGCGGGACGATGGTTTTACCGCCTAATATATATTCTTCAACCGCCTTTCTTGCTAAAGAGACGATATAATTCATCGGCAAATGTTAAATTTGACAGTTAAATATCCGACGCCAAACGGCCCTTCGTAGGCGAGGATTTCCGGCTGCCATTTTTTACCTGAACCGGCCAGAATTCCCAACAGGTAGCTGAACGATCTTAAACCGCATTCGCCGGCATCGGGATACCGGTCGTCAAGCGACAAGATTTCCTTAATATCCATCTTTTTTAAAGATTCAATGAAAACCTTATCGAATATCGGCCCATGAGGATGATAACCGTAAGGACCGTCAGCTTTCAGGCAATGCGACATATCTCCCGAGGCAATAACGGCAATTTTATCACTGTCGTTCTCCAGGCTGTTTCCGATTATTTCTCCCTGATTAAAATAATACATCGGCGATTCCGATCCTGTCAGGTATTTATCAATTTTCCCGCAAAAATCCTTCGCCACAAAAAATAAAGGGACATCAAACCCCCACCCTTCGTGAGGAGACGATATGATGATTTTTTTAATATCCATCATTTTAAGTTCGCTTCCTAAAAGGTTAAGCGAATCGATTGTCAATCTGACTTTTTCCTTATCTTTATGAGTACCGGTACCCGGTAATAGTAGCGGCGGATGTGGAGATATAAAGGCGGAGTTAATCATAATGTTTACCCGATAATGAATCTCTACGGGCTTACACCCGCAGTATCTTCTTTTCCTCCCGGCTTCGCCGGGAGTCCCGCCTATGGGCGGGAAAAACTTCCATCCTTGGGCTAATGCCCAGGGTTTTAAGTTTTGAAAATAATGTTTATTTCTTCGCCGCAAAACAAGCAACGGCCACTTTCATCAATGCCGATCAGTTCCGGCCGCCACCCCTTCCGCATTACGACCAGCTTGCGGCATCTGGGGCAACGGGTATCGCCTTCGCTATATAAACCGCCTGGTCCGTTAGACGGAGCCCAGATATAAACGAACTCTAATCCGGCATTTTTCCCAATATCGGCAATCGCTTTCAGGCTCTCGATCGAGGTGGCGGGTATTTTTCTAAATTGTTTGTCGGGCGCCAAAAGGGGTTCGAACTGGCTTAGATGCCATGGCGTCTTTTTCCCGAGATTTTTAACGATCCACCTTGTCATTTTCTTTATTTCCCCAAAATCGTCATTAATGCCGGGAATAATCAGGGTAGTTATTTCTATAAATATATGGTGTTTTTCCTGGGCATAGCGGGCTGAATCAGGGATTCCTTTGAATAGTCCGCCCATTTTTTGATAAGTCGGTTCGGAAAATCCTTTAAAGTCAATATTTGCCGCGTCAATGTAGGGTCCGATTATATCCAGGGTCTTTTTTGTCCAAGATCCGTTAGTTACAAACAACGTAAAAAGATTTTTCGCTTTTGCCGCCTTTGCCACTTCGAGAGCATATTCCGGCCAAATAACCGGTTCGTTATAAGTGAAAGCAATGCCGCGATAGCCGCTTTCTATTATGCTGTCGATGAGCCGTTTCGGGTCGCTAGCCGGATAATGCGAAAAATCATTAGCCCGCCTTAATAATGACACGCTGTGTTCTCCCCACGAACACCAAGAGTTTAAACACTGCCGGCAGTGAAAATTACAGCCGTAACTTCCCAGTGACGGCACCAATTCACCGGGATAGAAGTGGTAAAACGGTTTTTTTTCTATCGGATCGATATGGATGCCTTGAATAAGGCCGTAGTTAATGGCATAAAGCTTGCCATTATTGTTTTTTTTGGCCAGGCAAAAACCGGTTTTTCCTTCCGGAATTACGCATTGCCGATGGCAGATTCCGCATTTTACCAGGCCATTTTTTAATTTTTTATAGACCAGAGCCTCAATCATAATTATCAGATTGCGTAACGCAAATCCTCTCTTAATTATATATGGATTTGTGGTATAATCAACCAACATAATTAAATTCAAAATCGAAAAGCAAATAATAAATTTGATTTGGAAGAGAGAACAGCAAAATACGGAGAGACAGTAATCCAATTCTGTAAGTCAATAACACAAGATCATATCGATAAGATACTAGTGAATCAGCTCGTAAGAAGCGCAACCAGCGTAGGAGCTAATTACATGGAAGCGAATGGTTGCGAAAGCAAAAAAGATTTTAATAACAAGATTGCACTATGTAAGAAGGAAGCAAAAGAAACTACTCACTGGCTTAGGATGATAGCGACCGCTATCCCAGAAGTAAAAGATGAAACAAGAAGTCTTTGGAAAGAAGCGCACGAATTGGTCTTAATTTTTGGCGCGATTAATAGAAGTTCGAAAGAAAAATAGTATTTAGAAAATTTGATTTTCGTAATTGATTTGTGAATTTGCTTTATGATTTTGTTATTTGAATTTAAAAATGTATGCTTCACCGAATTTTTATCGCCATCAGCTTGCCTGATAACATAAAAAAGGCGCTGATTAGAGAACAGGACCGGATAACGGCGATGTTTTCATCAAAGTGTCCTGTAAGCTGGACCCGTAAGGAAAATTTTCATATTACCGTTTCCTTCCTCGGTTCCGTATCGAACGACGAACTGATGGATGTTTTAAAGGCGGCTCGCGAAGTGGCAGATCGCCATAACTCATTCGATTTGTCATTAAAGAAAATATCTTATGGGCCGCATGAACCCGAGCCTGCTCAAGTTCCGAGGATGATATGGGTATCTGGTGAAAAATCTGCCGCCTTGGCGGCATTGAGAGACGACTTAGAAAATACTCTTAGCGGTGAAAAAAAATTCGATTTTTCAAAAGAAGAGCGCGTGCTTTCGCCGCACGTGACTCTGGGAAGAGTAATGGCTTGGGAATTTAGGGCGATTGAAAAAGAAGAACGGCCGGATATCAGTAGCGACATATCGCTAGACTTGGGAGTTAGTTCTATTGATGTAATGGAAAGCGAATTAAAGAGATCGGGGGCACGTTATAATTTACTGGGATCTTTCCCGCTAAGTCCAAAATAAATTACATATTTTTAAGGTATTTCACTCAGTGGGGCATTAAACCCGCCGGGTGAGCAAAGGATTAACCTTCTTTGGAATCCTCATTATTTAATTCCCCGCAGCTTGCTGCGGGATAATCAAATAATAAATGATTGGCGAAACTCATTTCAATAAAGAATTAAATAGGGAACTATCCGAGAATATACCGGAAGGATTGAAAGACGAAAATCTGTCTGTTTTTGTGGAGTTTATTGATGCGATGGACATGATAGATATCGAGAAAATGGATACCGCGTTGCCTAATGACGACAAATTTATTATCGAACCACATTCTGCGAAAATTGACGTAATCCGCGGAACTGCGAGCCAGCCCAGCAGTGTGTCCAAAACAGCAACTAGAATCAAGATAAAATTATCCCCCCGATTCTCGGTAGCTGATATTCCAAGTTTAGTTAAAGATATTGAAAAATGCCATAACCAAGGCGAGGAAACATTGGAGAGCGGAATGGTTCTTAATGCCACCCGTTTTTTATCAGAATCATATCTGTATTGGGCCAAACAATTAGATACAATCGCGGATCGTGTCCCCGAAGCAATCAGGCCGCGTTTTAGAGAATATATTGATAAGTTGGCCGAGCTGTCGACCACCTACGACGAAGAGAATACGGGAAATAAACAATTGAAAGATCTTACCGACATAGATTTCCCCGATGTTTCAATTTGGACTAAATCAGTTGAGGGCAAAAAGGCAATATCACGCTGGAACGACTTTATTGACGGACCGATGAATGAGTATAAAGATCAGCCTGAACGATTAGAATATATGATGGATTTGATAGATACCCTGGTTGTTATCCCGAATATAAAAGAATCGCTTGATTATAATTTAGCGCAGACGATTTTTTTAAGAGGGGAAAAGGAGATGTGGCAATTGTCCGATGTGCCAGATATATTCAAACAGGAATTTAAACCCGAAACCGTTAAGGAATATTTTGAATCCGTGTTTTCTAAAGAATGGAATGCCTTGGATAATTTACGAAATAAATTAGCAGAAGCAAAAGTTAGAGGAGACATAGGGCAAATCAACCGACTTCAAAAGGAGATTGCCGATCGGGTCATGGCGGTTGTTGACTCTAAAAAATTTTGGACATACGACTCAGGCAATTACAGCACATCAGATATTGCCAGAAAGAGAGAAATTAATTGTATGGCAAGAACAACAATCATTCATAACGTTTTTAAGGAATTTTTTAGTGAGGAAACGTTAGATGGCGCATTTGCCGGGCATGATTTTCCGGTTCTAAAACTTGCCGATGGATCTTTTTATGTAATGGAAAAATTTGTTAATCCGCGAATATTTAAAGGCGAGCCGGATGTCGAACTTCAACACGTAAAGATGGCCACCTCGGGGCGTCGTTATCCTAATCGTAGTTGGATATATATATGCGAACAACAAAAAGGATATCAGGCAGGTGTATGGAATTTTTTAATGCGTCCAAATAATTATCGCTTTGCCTTTGAACAAGCGCGTAAGCTTACACCTGATTGGCCAACATTATACACAATGCTGGCCGAGTTGACAGACGAGGCAGATGATTATAACGGCAAGGCCGATGACATTGAGCGAGCGTTGCTAAAATCTGTTGAACTGACAGCAGATGATCCGTTTGTTTTGACAGCAACTGGCAATTTTTACAATGAAAGTAAATATAAAAATGATCCGCAAAAAGCGATTATATACTATCAAAGAGCATTGCGTTCGATGGATAGAAATCCGGGTTTTGAGAATAAGTGGTCAATTGTTCAAATTAAAGCAAAAATAAAGGAAGCGAAGGCTAAACTTAAACAAAGATGAAAATATATTTTTTGGGAATTGGCGGAATCGGGGTATCGGCATTAGCCCGTTATTATTATTTGAAAGAAAATGAGGTAAGCGGCGAAGATTTAGTGCGCTCGGAAATAACCGACGGTCTTGTCAAGGCCGGTATTAAAGTAACGATCAATCCCAAAGTCCCTAATTACAAACTACTAATTACTAATTACAGCCTCATAGTTTATAGTCCGGCGATACCAAAAAATAATCCGATTTTAACAGCCGCACTAAAAGAGGGGATTAAGTGCCAAAGTTATCCGGAGGCGTTAGGGGAACTGACAAAGCAACACTACACGATCGCCGTATGCGGAACCCACGGAAAAAGCACAACAACATCAATGATCGGACTGATGTTACTCAAAGCCGGCTTTGACCCTACGGTAATCGTCGGCACTAAGCTGAAGGAATTTGGCGACTCAAATTGCCGCGTGGGGAAAAGCAAATACTTGGTGATTGAAGCCGATGAGCACCTGGGATCTTTTTTGAATTACTGGCCGAAAATAATCGTTTTGACGCGGATTGAAAAAGACCATCTAGATTATTACAAGAATCTTAATAATATCAAAAAAGCGTTTACCAGATTTATCGGACATCTACCGCTAAAAGGATACCTTATTGCTAATACTGACGATAAGAATATCAACCAGTTGTTAAAATTCAAAATCATAAAGCAAATAACAAATGACAAATCAAATTCAAATCCGCCGGCTGGCGGACCAAATTCAAAACATATCAATATCCAGGGCTATTCAATTAACGATAGAGAAGCGAAGATAGTGAAGAAAATATTGAAAGTTCCCGGGGAGCATAATATCTCTAATGCTCTTGCTGCATATCAAGTTGGACGGCTATTAAAGATACCGGAAAAAAAGTGTCTTAATGCGCTCGGTGAATATCGTGGTGCCTGGCGCCGTTTTGAAGAATTTAATTCGAGAGTTAATAATTGCAAATTTCAAATTATCAGCGATTATGGACATCATCCCACAGAGGTTGAAGTAACCTTAAAGGCGGCACGAGAAAAGTATCCGAAAAAAAAGATATGGTGCGTTTTCCAGCCTCATCAATACCAAAGGACTTACTATCTTTTCAAGGATTTTGTCCGCGTATTGTCAAAAGCGCCGGTTGATAAATTAATGCTTATTGATATCTATGGCGTTATTGGAAGAGAGAATAGCAAGATTTTAAAACAAGTTAATAGCGAGATCTTGGTTAAAAAGATAAAGGCGGCGGTCGGGGGTAATCGATATCTGGGCAAAGACGATGTCTTATATATTAAAGACATTAAAAAGGCAGAGCGACATATAAGGGAAAATATTCACGGCGGGGAAGTGGTGGTTATTATGGGCGCCGGCGATATTTACGATTTGACGCGGAAATTTGCCGAAGGTCCTAAAGACGAAGGATTGCCGACTTAGGTCAAGTCGGTGTATAATACGCTAATCTATGAAATTCGTCATTCTCGGACATTTTATGAATCAGAATAATATGAAGAATGCGTTCCCGTTGGGAAAATATATTCCCATGGCGGTTTTGGAGTTCATTACTGCCATTCTTCCTCCGCAATTCAGCTATCGGGTTGTCGGCAAGGTACGATACAACAGCGAAACCTATGGGTGGATCCTTGGGCTATCGTTAACTGCCAAACAAATGATTTCCCTTCCGAAGGAAGCGGTTCGCAGAAAAATTCTTGCCGCTGTCTTATATAGCCAGGAAAAGCTGGATGCCGACATATTGATGCTTGGAGCGCTGACATCGCCTTTAACATCAGCCGGCAAATGGCTGACCGATAACCCTAAAGTGCAGATATCGATTACTACCGGCAATACTTATACCGCCGCGGTCAGTATTGAAGCTATTACAAAGATTGCCTCCTTAATGAATCTTGATATGGGTAAACTGACAATCGGAATTATCGGCGCCGCCGGCGTAATCGGCGAAGCGATCACCCATTATTTTATCGAAAAGAAATATCGCCTGCTGCTGATAGAAAAAAATCGCGATAAATTCGACCGCTTAATGCCTTTTTTAGATCCCAATACAAGCGAATTATCCTGCAACGTGGAAGATGTGATAAAAGCCGATGTTGTTATTGTTGCCACGGCAAATGCCGGCATTCTCGTTAAGCCGGAAATGCTTAAGCACCGTGCCGTTGTTTTAGACATCAGCCAGCCGCCGGCCCTGGATCCGATTACATTAAAACAGCGGCCCGATGTTT
>CAZUEG010000022.1:0-8520 GCA_964619495.1 uncultured Candidatus Saccharibacteria bacterium
GCCCGTAGAAGGCAAGCTCTGCTGAAGATAGTCGGACTTTGCGTTAAGCATCGGGGCGGAAACCGCCGCTTTGCTTAGTATCGACGGATTGGGGGTTATTATTTCCGGTAATTGCATTAGCGCGTATGCCCGATTTCCAAGTATTTTCGTATCGCCGATAATTGCTCCGGAAACAATCAACGATTTCGTCTGTTCATCGGTTTGCAGGATCTGTTTGGCTTCGCTTAGCGTGCTTATGTTTTTAAGCAACAGAGACGGCTCGCGAGAAAGACCCAATACCAAAAGCGTCAACGCCAATACGCTTACCGGAAAAAACCTCCAAGCGAAAGCGGTTATTTTTTGCGGTTTCCGAATATTATTATGCGCTTCAAGCAGGGCGATTCTCAACCTAACCCGATAGCTTGGAGTTTCGATATTAATTCGGGAAACGCGATTCAATTTTTCTATCAATTCTTTTTCTTCCATAATATTAACTTCTTATCGATAGTATAACGCGTTAATCAACGCTTGGTGGCATTAATTTCCTTAATTGCTCAAGGCCGCGGTGCAAAAGCGACTTAACCGTCCCCTCTTTCTTATTCAGAACTCCGCCGATTTCGTTAATCGCCATATCTTCAAAAAACCTTAAAGCAATCACCTCTTGGTATTTAACCGGCAGTTTGGCAATTTGCTTTTTAATTTCCATGAAATCCCGGTGATTCTCCAGCTCTTTTTGGGCAATTACGACATCATTTAACAGATCGCTGCCGCTATTGGGGTCGGTAACAACATCAAGAGAGACAGTAACCTTCTTTTTCCGATAAAATGTGGCGATCTCGTTGGCGCTGATGCGATACAGCCAGTAAGAGAAGGAAATGTTCTGCCACTTGAATTTGCCGATATTTTTTAATGCTTTGATAAAAGTTTCCGCGGTAATATCTTGGGCAATTTCGACGTTTGCCACCCGTTTTAGAATATAACTGTAAATTTTGGAATAATTATCATCATAAAGGCGGCCGAATGCTTCCGGATCGTTTTTTGCCTGTTCAACCAGCTTGCGTTCATCCTCTAGTGTCATTTTATTATCTTAGCAAAACGCTTGCGACAAAACAAAAAGAAGGTCTACGATAGCCTTCTTTCGGCCCGACGAGACGCTCGTGGATTACTGAATTATTGCGTCAAAAGTTTGATCATATTTTCTTGATCCAATGTTTTCTGTTCGCCGGTTTTGATATTTCTGACGGTTATTGTTTTTTTCTCTACTTCGTCTGGTCCAATAATTAAGGCGTAGGGAATTCCTTTCTGATAAGCATAGTCAAGTTGCTTTTTAAGCGAGATGCCAGAATCGATATAAATATCCACCGACAATAGGTTTTCCCTTAATAATTGGAGAATCTTCAAAGATTCAGCAACTAAGTCGTTATTAAAAACCGTAACCAGAAAATTAATGTCTGTTCCTTTCTCTTTATTCCAAAGACCAAGCTCGAGAATAACATCGCAGATCCTTTCCAGTCCAATAGTTGTGCCGGTGGCAGGAATTGCCGGACCGCCCAATTGACTGATTAGATTATCGTAACGGCCACCACCGGTAATAGAACCGATTTTCGGCTTCTCTACTACGGTTTCAAAAATCGGACCGGTATAATAATCAAGACCGCGAACCATTCTCGGGTCAAAGCAGAAGAATTTTTTATCTACTCCGAAATACTCTATCAGTTTTAAAACTTCGGCTAAATTATCATCTGGTTTAGCTTTTTGTAATTCTTTAAAGATATTATTAACAATATCTTTATTAAAACCCTTTTGCGCTAATTCCTCTCTCACTTCCGCCTCCGCTTTTTTATCAAGTTTATCAATCGCCCTTAGAACAATAAGTCGTTGCTCATTGTCTTTTATCCCGACTTTCTCCATCAAGGAAAATAAAACTTGGCGGGAGTTAATACGAACAAGATATTCTTTGAAACCAAGATTTTTTAAAGATTCGCAAATCACCGCCGCTATTTCCGCATCAGCTAAAGCCGAAGAACTTCCAAAAATATCAATATCGCACTGGATAAATTCCCGATACCGGCCCCTTTGCGGTTTTTCCGCCCGCCAAACCGGCTGAATCTGGTATCGTTTAAATGGCAATTTAATTTTGTCACGGTATTGCGCCAATACCCGACTCGTTGGCACCGTTAAATCATAACGCAAACCTACTCGCCTATTACCATTATCTAAGAAAGTATAAACGAGTTTATCCGCGTCTTCTCCGTATTTATTCAAAAGAGTTTCCGCGTATTCTAAGGCCGGAGTTTCCAATGGTTCGAACCCAAACGAAACAAAAGTCTTTCTCAGAATACCAATCGCTTTTTGGCGGACTCTCATTTTATCCGGCAAAAAATCGCGAAATCCCTTTAGGGTTTGTGGAATAAATGTATTTTTTATTACTGGTTGTTTTATCGTCATATTTTTTTATTCTACTGTTAGATAAATTCGTAACTTATCCGTTCCTCTTTTTTTTATTTCTACCATCTTAGCAATTCCTATTTCTGATGTATTTTTGACATGTTCACCGATACAGGCCTCAATACTAATGTCGCCAATTTTTACGAGTCGGACACTTTGAATGGTTTTCGGCAGAAGAGAAAGATCGACAAGAGTAGCCGCCTTGTCTCTCGCCAAAACCTCGGTTTCGACTATTAAATTCTTCCTAATATTTTCATTAACAAGCTGCTCAAGCTCCATTATTTCCTCAATGTCTATATCTGAAGAAATAATATAATCAAGTCGAACTTTGTCGGTTTGAAATTCTATTGCTTCGGTTTTTATCGTTGGCCACCTTTTTTTCAGAAATGTCCAAAAAATGTGTTCTGCCGAATGTAATCGCGCTTTAGTGGCTGTCATAGAATAATGGTTAAATAGCAAGGGGAAGGCCTGGAGAGCCCATAATCCTCCCCTTTTTTACTTCTTCTCCTTCTTGGATTCTTCCGCTCGAGAGAAAGTTTTTTCTTCCCGAGGGCATTTCTCCTCCGACGGCTTATTACAGCCAAGGACTACCGTTTCGTTTACTCCTCCGTGAACGATTGTCAGTCGCCCATAGAAGGGACAACCACTACAGTTACTCATCGCTTTCTCCTTTCTTGTGGGAAATTTCGCTCTCCCCTAAAATTAACATTTAGGGCAAAGTAAAATTCATAACTATAAGCAAGGAACGAGCGGGGGGAGGAGTTAATCTAACCTCCTCCCCCCGCCCTTGGCCACTAACAGTTAGCGTCTTTCGACGTTAATTATCAGTGGGGTCCGTGCGGGCCGTGAGGCCCGTGCGGACCGGCGTGTGGTCCGTACATTATGGCACCTCCTTTTTGTGATAGAGTCCCCTCTCGAGAACTCGCTTAGACGATTAAGCGCAATATTGCTTAATCGTCCCGGCGAACACTTGAGCGCATTTCTCTAGGTCACCAATATAGACATATTCATTCGACTGGTGAGCCATCTTTAACGGCCCGGGTCCAAAGCAGACGGTTGGTACTCGATACTTTTCATAAAGCATCGCGCAATCAACATATCCTCCTTCTTCGGGTTTGTCGTATGCAACCTTGCCTATCGTCGTTTCGACAATTTCTTCGAACTCCTTTAATCCTCGTTTCTGCGAGATCATCGGCCCAAGATCGTTAATAATCCGGAAACGACCGATTCTTGTTTGTTGCGCCGTCAGAGTCTGGCGGATAATTTTTACTAAAGTTCTGCCATCCAATTTAGTACTTGCTGGTCGGACATCAATTTTCGCTACTGCTTGTTCAGGAATAACATTGCGACTTTGGTTATCCGTTTTTAAAATCGCTAAATTACAAACAGATGCTCCTAAAATCGGCTCACTGTAGTTTCTTTTAAGAACCTTTGTTAATTCTGTCATTGTTTCTGTGGTAGCCAAAAGCGCATTTCTTCCTGACATTGGCAAGGCGGCATGACCGGCCTTGCCAATGACTTCAAAATCCAAATCAATTAGCCCCCGGCAATCGTTTGTGATTTTTAAATCACCGCCGTCAATACTAAGAATCAAACTCGGCTTTTCTTTTAGTTGATAACTGAGAATGAACTTGCGCATTCCCATAAAATTGTATTCTTCGTCGATATAGAAAAGTAATAATAATCCTCTTGTCTGGGAAAAATTCCTTAAGGCAACCAATAGCGCCGCCAAACTGCCCTTCATATCGGTTGCTCCTAAGCCGTAAAGTCGATTACCTTTGATAGACGGTTTTAAGGGGTTAAATCTCCACGCCGAGCCGGGATTGACCGTATCCAAGTGACCACAGACAATCATTTTTACAGGATAACCATCGGTTGCCACGATATTGAATCGTCCGTTTTTAACTATTTGTTTTCTAACCTTCAGCCACGGATAATTTTTCTTGAGATAGGTAAAAACAAATTCTCCTATCACCTTCTCGTCGATATCAGAAGAGACATACGAGGGAATGGCAATCAACTCTTTTGTTAGTTCGACAATTTTATTAGTCATTTCAATAATTATTTAAATTACCAAATTCTTTAACTAGTATCGCTTTTTGAAAACAAAAAGCCCCTCCCTTTCGGGAAGGGGCTGGCTTAATTAATCAAAATCAAGACAATCCTTTCCCGAGAGAGGATTTCTTATGATGAGAATTAATCCGATTAATAATCAATTTATATCCGCCCATGCCATCATTAAGCCACTTCGCCACGCGGGCGATGGTCCGTGAACTCAATCCCGTTTCTTTTTCAATATCCGCATACGATATTCCATTATTGAGCATTTTCGCCGCCTGCCAACGCTTGGAAAATTCAATAATCTCTTCTTCGGTCAAAAGATCGCGAAAAAAACGCTTTGCTTCTTTGGCGCTTCTTAAAGCCATTACGGCGTTTATCAGTTGTTTTGTTTTTTCGTTATCCCGCTTGGCCATATTTATATCGTTACTTTACTTTAATGAAGCGTAGCATTCACACTCAATCGTGTCAAGAATAAAAAACACAGCGGAATCAAGCCGCCGCGCAATTCACAAAGAACTGATATTATCTTTCGGCAAGCGAACCGAGGATATAATCTATTTCTTCTTGGGTGGCGTTTCCGACAATTAAAAGCCAGTTGTTCTTTTCCTCGCCGAACACATCAATCGTCACCTCTTTATCTGCTTCCGGATTGCCGTACTGAAAGGCCGTAAAGTTTCCCGTTTTTATCAGATATATGTCCCCGTTTTTTGTTTTATGGGCTCCCAATAACGCCTTTTTTAGCACCAAAAGCGTAGTTTTAGCCACCGCCTCGTCGGCTGAAGTCTTAAAAGTTATTTCTTCGGGCGTTGTTTGAAGGATCAACTTGAAAAAACTTCTGTTACTTATGATATTTTCGACGCCGTAATAATCCTTAATTTTGTCGAGACGGCGGCTGTCAAATTGTTCCTTGTTGAGAGTTTCTAAAAAAGTCGGAAGCTGGCGGTTATCAATAGCAATCAGCGACTTTTCGCCGACATAAGTCAGTTTATAAACCGAATCGCTGCGATATCTTTTTACCAGATCCCGCCAGGGCGTTTTTGTAATCAGACCTGCGTGTTCAAATTCAAAATATTTTCCCACCTGATAATCGGCCGGCTTTACTTCTCTTTCCAGAGGTATTCGATATAATTCCGGCTGTTTTGCCTCGGAAAAACTTGTTTTTGCCCACAAAACAACGCATAAGTGAGGAAACAAGATTGCCGTTACCGCCACCAGCCCGGCTAATATTGCGATTGTGATTAAGATTTTTTCAGGCCTACTCATGATGTAAAATTTGAAATTTGAAATTTTGAATTTGATTTGTTATTTGTTATTTGCTTTATGATTTTGAATTTTCATCCGGTTGATATCCTCCACGCAAATCCATGCCGCCATTGATCTATATCCTTTTTTATCGACATTGAACGGCGCGACTTTTTGAACATTCGTTAAAAAGATAAGAATGGCGTATCGCTTGTCCTTAAATTGTTCATAATAATCATTGATTTTTTCCGCGCCAATGCCGTCGTCCTTGCCGTATTTCTTGAGAATCGACAGCACTTCTTGCGAGTTAAGGTTTTCAAACTGCTTCACGTCTTTTATTTCCGCCTGAACGGTTACCGGACAGCCGCTGTCCTTAAAAAATATCCGGTCCCCTTTTTTAACTCTGTCCCAAGGCGGATATTTTGCCTTATACCAGCGGGACTCTATAACCTTTTCACCAGAAATTATCTTTTTCGTCAAGCCCCACGACTTTTTCATGATCGCCAAATGGTCCATACCAATAAATTCAAATGACAAAATTTCAATTCACAAATCAATGACTAAAACTCAAATGTTTTAAACCCGATAGTTTTGTTTTGAATTTCGTTTTTTGAATTTGATTTGTTATTCTTGTCCGCCGAAGCTTTAGCAAAGGAGGATATTATTGGAATTTTTAATTTTTATTTAATTTGGTATTTTACCATGATGGCAAAAAAATATCTGCCCGAAGACAGATATTTTTTATAATCGTGAATTTTTCGGCAGGCTATTTTCCAAGCATCTTGTTCAACTTCGCTCTGGTATACGAATAAACCAAACCGGTACCGCTTACAAGCCCGCTGGGAGTTAATACTTCCAAAGTATATTTTTCTTGGAATTTAATCACCGCCGCCTTGGTCAACGCGCCGAACATCGTTGTTTCATTACCGGGAGATCCGGCGCCGCCAGCCGCCACTCTTGTCGCCAGATCGGAGTTCAGGATAATCTGAAGGTATTTGATATCGGTATCAACCATTCCCAGCTTAAGGTTTTTGATAAAGCTGAATGTTGAGGGAATGCCGGCATAAACCGTTCCTGCTGTTACTCCTCCCTGGGCCTGTATTTGGGCAATCAAGGCAGCGATTTGCGCCTGTAATTGGGCAATTAAGACCTGTAACTGGGCCTGCGTCATTCCTGTAGTCGGAGTGGTTGGGGTTGTGGGGGTTGTCGTTTTCTGGCCCATTATCGCGAAATATCCGACATGGGTCGTGGTAACCGTTAAAGTATTATTGGCGGCATTAACGGTTGTTGACAATTCCACCCATTTAGACGAGGCGCTATCCCAATAATTTACTTTAAGGGTTGATTCGTCGAGGCCGGAAATCTGGGCGTCAGTATAGGTGAAAACAAGGGTAACCGGTTGAGAAAAGGCCGTTATCGCTTGCCCGCCAGTTGTCGCCGTAAAGTTAAAAAGATAGCCGCCGGCAATATAGCTGCCAGTTGGCGCCACGCCCACGCCGGAACTGCTAACCGAAACTGCGTTCATTGTCGCGGTAGTATCGGCATTAACCGCTCCTCCGGGAACGGCAAACGAAGCCTTACTGCCCTCTGCCGACGTTGACGTCGCACTCCCCCCGCTCCCCGGAGTTACTGTCGCCTGTCCTTGGACAGGGGTGGTTGATTTTAAAGTTGTAAAAGTCCGATCGGTAAAAAATCCGGTAACACCGCCGGAATCAGCTACTTGTATCTGGTAATGGTAGGCAGTTAAGGGCAGAAGCCCGGTTAGCGTCAAAGAATGCGATGTCACCAAAGTTGTCGAAGATACGACTTGGCCGTAATCCATCGTCAAACCATAACCCAAGATTCCGTTCTGAAAAGAAACTTTTTCGGGTAAAATGAATAATGAAAACAAAACATCATTTGACGCAAACAGAAAGAGACCGGATTCAGGCGCTATTGGACTCCGGCCACAAGAAAATAGAGGTTGCCCGAATCGTGGGAAGGCCCAAGGGGACGATCTCCAAGGAGGTAAAAAGAAACAGAAAAAGAGTCCGTCTAAAACAAGGATTTAAAGACGGCCCGTACTTGGCGCAACTGGCGTAAACGAAAGCCAGAAGCCGAAGAAGATTCGCCAAATTTCAGTGGCAGAAGATAAACGAAAATAGCAATCTGAAAGAATACATCGTCAAGGGATTGAAAAGATACTGGTCGCCTGACGAGATTTCTGGGAGAATGAAACAAGAAGGCCAGCCGTTTTACGCTTCTAAGACGGTGATCTATCAATGGCTTTACAGTTTCCGGGCTCAAAAGTACTGCGTTTACCTGCTCCTCACTCTCGAAGATATCGGAAGAAAAAAAGAAAAGCAAAGAAAACCAGAAAAGAGGCGATTCCCAACCGCGTTTCCGTTCATTTAAGGCCCAAAGAGATTTCACAGCAGATGGGATACTATGAAGCGGACACCGTTGTTTCGGGGACTAAAGCGAATAGCAAAGCCGCCTTGTCTGTCTTGTTTGAAAGAAAGGCCAGATATACCGATTTTGAAAAGATTCCCAATTTAAAGCCCGAGATTAACTCTCGGGCACAGAAAGAAATGATTGATAAATTAACGGCTATCGAGACCCTGACGATGGATAACGGTTTAAAAAACAGAAGTTATGAATTATTGAATATTCCCGCCTACTTATGCGACCCTTACTCGTCTTGGCAGAAGGCGGGAATCGAAAACGCCAACAAGATGATCAGATGGTTCGTGCCTAAGGGGACAGATATTAACAATTATTCAAAAGAATATCTGGAATGGGTGAAATGGA
>CAZUEG010000023.1:0-8066 GCA_964619495.1 uncultured Candidatus Saccharibacteria bacterium
AGGGCCCGTTTCGATATAATAAAGTTTAGAAAGCGGGTAAACGCGTAATCGATGCTGCCTAAGAAGACGGCGACCGCGAAGGACAAGCCGACCACGATTAAAACATACCTGACGGTTTGCTCCCTTGTCGGCCAGTCAACTTTTTTCGTTTCGCTTTTTACTTCCGAAAAAAATGTGGATAATTTACCGATTATTGATGCCATTTGTTTTACTGTGTTATTAAAAACCGCCCCGAGGGGCTGTACAAGTGGATCATACTTCAGCCCCGGCTATGTGTCAATGACGCCGCCACGTGACGACATTCGATGTCGTCACGTCTGATTAATTTTCGACATCCGATGTCGAAATATTCGATATATTCCACCACTAAACGTCGAGATTTTTTACCGCTTTGGCGTGGGTTTGGATAAACTTCTTTCTCGGCAATACTTCCTCCCCCATCAAAATGTCAAAAATCTTGTCCGCCTCTTTGGCGTCATTAATATTGATCTGTAAAAGAATGCGGTTTTCCGGATTCATTGTCGTCTCCCATAGCTGTTCAGGGTTCATTTCCCCGAGTCCCTTATAACGCTGAAGGCTGACAATACCGCTTTTTTCCATTTCCTCCATAATTTCCATTTTATCCTCTTCGAGGTAGGCATACTCTATCTTTTTACCGACCTGCAAACGATAAAGCGGAGGCTGGGCGACATATAAATGCCCGGCTTCGATAACCGGTTTTAAGTACCGGTAAAAGAGCGTTAACAGCAAAGTCCTGATATGAGCGCCGTCAACATCGGCATCGGTCATAAAAATTATCCGGTGATATCTTAAGCGGCTGATGTCAAAATCCTCTCCGATCGCCGTACCCAGAGCAATAATTAAAGAACGGATTTCTTTAGAATCAAGAAATTTATCAAGGCGCGCTTTTTCCACATTCAGAATTTTTCCCTGCAAAGTCAGGATTGCCTGAAAATGGCGGTCTCTGCCCTGCTTGGCGCTGCCGCCGGCACTCGGCCCTTCCACGATAAATAATTCCGATTGCGAGGGGTCGCGGGACGAACAATCGGCCAGTTTGCCGGGCAGGCTCAAACCGCTTAGCGCCCCCTTTCTTAAAACCGTTTCTCTGGCCGCTTTCGCCGCCTTTCTCGCTTTTGCCGCCAACAGGCATTTTTCGATAATCGACCTCGCGTCTTGCGGGTTTCTTTCCAAATAATCGGATAAAGCCTCGGTTACCACCGACTCAACGGCTAATTTCGCTTCCGGATTGCCAAGCTTGGCTTTGGTTTGCCCTTCAAATTGCGGCTCGCGGATTTTTACGGATATAACGCTTGTCAAACCTTCGCGGATATCGTCGCCGGACAAATTATCGTCTTTTTCTTTCAATATCCCTTCTTTGCGCGCGTAATCGTTAAAGCTTCTCGTCACTGCGGCGCGAAAGCCGGTTAAATGGCTGCCGCCTTCGGGAGTAATGATGTTATTAGCGAAGCTTTCTTCAAAACATTCATATTCTTCGGTGTATTGGAATGCCGCCTCGACGGCGATTTCGTTTTTCGTTCCGGAAATATAAAAAGCATTCGGATGAATGGTTTCCACGTCGCGGATCAAATAATGGATGTACGAACTTAATCCCCCTTCGAAGAAAAAAGTATAGCGGAATTCCTTTCCCTTGCGCTGGTCAACGATCGTCGTTTTAACGCCTTTTGTCAGATACGCCTGGTGGCGAATATGATCGATTATTTTTTTAATATCCAGCCGGGCGTCTTTGAATATTTCCTCGTCCGGTTCGAATATCTGGGTCGTTCCGGTTTTCCGGCAGGGGCCGATTTTTTGAACTTTTGTTTTTACTTTTCCCTTTTCATATTCCTGGGCATAGCGAAAACCGTCGCGGCAAACTTCGGTCCGCATCCAGCCGGACAAAGCGCAAACCACGGAAACGCCGACTCCGTGAAGCCCGCCGGAAACTTGATATGCCTTGCTGCCGAATTTCGCTCCGGCATGAAGGGTGGTCATTACTGTTTCCAAGGCTGATTTTTTTGTTTGGGCATGCATTTCCACGGGAATGCCGCGGCCGTCATCGGTTATCCGCAGGCGATTATCAGTTTCGATGAATACTTCGATATTGTGGGCATAGCCCGCCATCGCCTCATCCTCGCAATTATCGTAAACCTCCCAAACCAGATGATGAAGCCCATCGACTCCCGTTGAACCGATATACATTGCCGGACGCTTCCTCACCGGATCAAGCCCCTCAAGGACATAAATATCCGCGGCAGTGTAGCCCGATTTGTCTTTCTTTTTTTCGTTTTCGTTAATTTTCGCCATACTTTACAGACGGTTAATGCTTTACAATATTTCCGATAAAATATGTACACTTATCTAGCGTTATTTACGCTTCTGAAGGGAAGAAAACGCTCGGCAATGTGGTTTCCGGGTCGCTCGTCCCGCCCCAGCGCGCGGGACTCACTCACGCCGGGTTGCTCGCTCTTTTCGCCGAGTCCGACTCGGCTCAAAACCATGCCCGCTTCGCAGACCCGGAGTGTCCCGGAAACCAATTCCCTCGCTTAAAAGTGCAAACAACGCTCATAGGCCTTACATAAAACAGCAACAAACGTCCGCTTTTTTAATCGGCGGATGTTTATGCGCTGATTTTTGCCTGTTCCGTTTTAAATATTACCCGGTGCTTTTCTTTTGCCTCGGAATCAGTCAGTCCCCGGTAGGAAACGCGGATTGTATAACGGATATTACCGCTTCCAGCCAGATTAAACACGTCAGAAACGCCGATTCCCCACAAAATCCGGCTGCCGATTTCTCCGGCAATTTTATTGATATATGTTTCTACCGGCTGATATTGCGGCAACTCAACGTTGGCATCAAGAGTAACGATTTTTTGCGATAATTCCGCCGCCGGATTGGGATGGTAATCATTGATTAATTCCGAAACCATAGAAAGATTGATTTCGCAAAAAGCAACGTGCCCCTCAAAGTATTCCGGCTTGGTGCGATAAACTATTCCGATCACTCTGCTGCCGATTAGAATCTCCCAGGCGGCGCGAGGATGGCCGATAACCGGCTTTCTTTCGGCGGCGCGGTAACTTATGCCGGTGAATCCCAAATGGCGCAAGAATATTTCCATTGCCGTTTTTACTTCGTTTGCCACTTGTTTTTGGGGAACGCTTTTCAAAATCGCCAATGATTGGTGTTCGATGAATTTTCCGTTTTTTTTGCCGAAGACCGTACCGACTTCAAACAGCTGGATCGGGGAAACATTTTTCTTGATATATTCCCCCATTTGCGTGATGAGCCCGGTCATTAATGTCTGCCGCAAATCCGGACATTCTTCATTGACAGAGTTTTTTGTGGCAATACTTTCCCAATTTTCATAATTTGCCAAACTGTTCAGTTCGCTTTTTGTCATCGGCCAAGACAATGCTTCGTCATATCCTAAAACCGAGAGAATGTCCCGGGCTTTTTCCGCCACGAGAACGGTATTCGGGGTGATCGCTCCCGTCACCGGAAAAGCCAATATTCCGGTTGCGGGAATCTTTTTATACCCGTACATCCTGATGACTTCCTCAACAATATCCTCTTCGATAGAAACATCCATCCGGTCGGTCGGCGAAGTCACGAGCCACTTTTTTCCTTTTACGGCAACATTAAAGCGTAGATTTTTTAAAATCCGCTTGACGTCGTTTACGGAAATCGGAATGCCGGCACATTTTCCCGGCTTGGCTGGATCAAAGTCAATTATCGGCGGCGTTCTTTTTTTGGGATAATAACTATAAGGCCAGCTGACGATTTTTCCGCCGCCATATTTGAGAATCATTGAGACTAGGAGCGCCATATTGTAATCGAGGCCGTTGGGATCAAGGTCTTTTTCCAATCGGTGGCTGGCTTCGGTGACGATTTTTAAATCGCGGGAATTCTTCCTGATTAGCGCCCGGTCATAAATCGCTGTTTCGGCAATTATATGGCTCGTGTTTTTACTGATTGCCGCTACTTTCCCGCCGACAATTCCCGCCAAGCCCAGCGGATTGATGTTATCGCGAATCAACAGTTCATCGGTCTTTGCCATTTTAATGACCGTACCGTAAAGAGTGGTCATCTCTTCAAAGCGGTTATTAACAGACCAATACAACCGGCCGCCGGCGATTTTTTCCTGATCCAGCAAATGCGAAGGATATCCGGTAAAAATCATCGTGTA
Organism: uncultured Candidatus Saccharibacteria bacterium; assembly: GCA_964619495.1. Lineage (GTDB taxonomy): Bacteria > Patescibacteriota > Minisyncoccia > Minisyncoccales > GWA2-46-15 > CAZUEG01. The sequence continues at coordinate 4,184 of CAZUEG010000023.1, forward strand.
GTTCGATAAATCAACAAGGAGATTAATGCTGTTGATATCATAAATTGCCAAAGTGTTTTTAAGCCATTTCGGCGACTCGCCATTTTTTAAATCGGAAATTTCTACCGCCAATATTCTCTTAACGTGTTTTTTTGCCTCAACTTGGATATCCACCCTTCCTTTAACCGGATATTCAATATCCACCCGCGGCAAACGGACGCCTAATCCATAATAGGCGGCGATCTCCCGGGCTAATCCGATAACCGACAGGCAATCGGCGCGATTCTGGCGCACTTCAACACTGATTAAATAGTCAGATTTGCCGTTAAAACGGATTGGCTTGAAACCATCAGCCATCAATCCGGTATAAGTAAAAACTTCCGCCACCTCCTTGGCGCTTGCCTTTAATCCGGGAATCAGTTCTTTCAGCTGGCTATAAAGTATTTTCATTCTCGTATGGTTTATACGCTAAATTGCCGCCCAACAGGGTACGGATATCGCCAATCTTATATTTCGCCATTACCCACCTGTCCAGTCCCAGGCCGAAAGCGAAGCCGTGCCATTTCTGGGGATCGATTCCCGCCATTTTCAACACATTGGGATGGATAATTCCCGCCCCGCCCATCTCAATCCAGCCGACACCCTTACAAACGGAACACCCTTTGCCATGGCAGTTAAAGCATTGCATATCCGGCCCGACACCCGGTTCCACTTCGGGATAATATTTATTCCGATAACGGACGATCACTTTATCGCCGTATAATTTCTTAAATAACCGATCAAGGGTAGCGAATAGGTCTTTCATCGTAATCTCTCTTAAGACAACTACTCCCTGGTAGTGATGGAAGATAAAGTGATTGCTTTTATTCATCTTTTCGTTGCGGTAAACCCGGCCCGGACTCACGACCTTAAAGGGTGGCTGGTAATTTTTTAAAAGACGGGCCTCAATTGATGATGTTTGCGTCCTTAAGAGCAGTTCCGGCTCATCAATATAAATTGTATCCTGCATGTCGCGGGCCGGATGGTTTTCGGGGACGTTAAGCCGTTTGAAGCAGTATTCGTCAGTTTCGATTTCCGGGCCGTCCATCACGCTGAAGCCCATCTCGAGAAACATCCGGTTCATCATTCTGATCGTCTGGCTTATCGGGTGCAAGTGGCCTATTTTTGGAATTTCATAACCCAACGATTCTGTTTGTTTTTTAAGCTTATCCTCTAATACGATTTGATTCAGGATTGACCTTTTTTCCTCAAGTTTTTTTTCGATCGTGAGTTGTATGTCGTTGGCAACCCGGCCGTGTTCTTTACGCTCTTCGGGAGTCAGAGCGCCCATTTCTAAAAACAAAGATCTGATAAGCCCTTTTCGGCCAAGATATAGGCGAAAAACCTCGTCTAATTCCGGTAAAGCAACGGCTTTCTCGACGGCATTTATGGCGTTTTTTTTGATGTCTTCAGGGTCGATATTTGTCATTAAAATACGTGAATCGCAATCTTGTATTGTACCTCTATCCGCTCGTATAATCAAGCCAAAAAACTGGGGATAATTATCAGTCAAAACCCGGCGCTTTTATATTGCCCGTTACCAGTATCTTCTGTTTTAATTTTGGCGAAAAACAAAACAACAAGGCCCGGTCTTGTTGTTATCCGAATCTTCTTAATGTTCAACCCCGTAGGTTGAACAACGAAATCACCTTTATTTACTGGCGGATGACAGAATTATCAGATATTGATATCCTTTTCCTTTATAATTTCTTCCAGCTCTAATCTTTTAATCCATTTTTTAAGATATTTTCTGTCTAAGATTTTGGCTGATATCTTTAAAACTGATTTTATGTCATCTATATGCCTATCTGAAGGCGATATTTTATACCACCGCAGCTTACTCAAGATTAAATCTTCTGGCGAAGAAAAACATACTTTTTTATCGTCAATTTTCTTATAAATTCCTCTTTTTATCTTTTGTTTTTCAAAATTGTCCCCTACGACCCAGAAATCCACTTTTAATCCGCTTTGTGGGTGAATAAAATTAAATTCCCCTTTATTTTCTAATGCTTTTTGCATTGCTTCCTCTAAAATATAAACATCTTTATCTACAGTTAAAAGTTTTTTAGCAAATGGATTTATGTTTCGGGGAATCATTTCAACAACAATATCAATATCTGCTGTATAGCGCGGCCTACCCCAAACAGAAACAGCAATCCCGCCGGTTATAATATAGGGGATTTTAAGGTCTTTTAGTATGTCAGCTATTTTTGTAAGAAGGTCTTCTATCTCCATTTAATTTATTTAGTTTTTTCCCGAATTCAAAAAAATGGCTAACCATTTTTATTTTCTTTTGGGCAGACATATTTCTGAAAATCTCGTCTTGCGTTTCCTGTGGCTGTTTTTTCGCTATTTTATCCTTTCTCATATCTTAATTTATAGCATAAAAAAGAAAAATCGCTATTGTCGTAGCGCTTTTAAATTAAATAAAAAAGGGCTTGCTATTTCGAAGCCTCGTTTAGCGGGATGGTGTGGCGAGACGTAATAATTTATTTCATAAATTAAACGTCTCGGCCGAGTTTAAATTTTCTTATGAAAATCTATTACTCGGCGGGCCCGACCGGGCTCGAACCGGCGATCTTTTCCGTGACAGGGAAACGAGGACTCCAACTCCTCTACGGGCCCACTAATAACCTAATACTTTTTTAGCTTTAATGAAAATGTCATACTTTCTTTTCAAATAAAGCTTCTCCGATACCTTTTTATACATTAAATCGAATAGAGCGAATCCGTCAACCCGACTAAACACCAGATCATAAGATCTTTTCCTTGTATTTACATATCCGCCTTTTAAATATTCTGATAGCTTTTCTTTCAATTCAAGGATAAGCTTTTTACTGCCAGAAATAAACTGCACTGAAAATACCCACGAAAAACTATTACGATCCTTGCGCCAATGCTTTTTTAAATAAACACAGCCATCGCCATCGAAATATCCTCTCAAGAAATGACGAAAATACTTATCCGGAACCTTTGGCAATTCTATCGTTCTACTTTTTCTTGGCGTTATGCCAAGGGTTATTAAATCATTAAATACCTCTTTTGATCCGATTTGTAATCTATATACCCTATGCCAGTTTTTATTACTTGGCTGTTTCGAATTAATCTTGTGGTCTGATCCTAATATGCTTCGTACTTTATAAATTATTTCTCTGTCAATTGACTTAATCTCTAAAAAACAAGCTCCTCTTTTATTCTTAACCAAGCAACCGTCAGCGGCAATAAACCCCAATAAATACGCCATCCTTGGCGACCATTTTTTAAAAATGTTTTCGTTTTTCGTTTTATAAACCGGCAATGTTCTAAAAAATTATAAATTTACCGGGCTAAGCTACGCCCGCATATTTTATAAATTCTTCAGACGATAAATCGTTATTATACTGCTTCGATTTCAGATAGAAGACTCGCGTATGTCTCCCCGTCTTTTTTTTGTTGTTCTGACTCAATTGCCATTCTCAACTCTTCTTCCACTCGATCTATCTGGTTACGAAATAATGACAATTTAGCTCTGATTGCCTCTTGGGGGTTTTTTCATCTTTACTTTTTTCCCTAATTAATTCCCCCATATTTTTATTGATTATTATTAATTATTTGCTGAACTTAATCGGTACCGGCGAGAGGAATCGGACCTCCGACCTAAGGCTTATGAGTCCTTCGCTCTACCACTGAGCTACGCCGGCGATAAGGTAGTATATGGGTTTAGGAGTCAATGAGTCAATGAGCCAGTAGGCCAACGAACTAACGGATAATCTCCATCGAATAAATCACAACGATCTGATAAATAAATTTAACATTTTAGATAAAATAATCGTTTCTTCTCTTAATGATTGATTTCCTTCAGTAGGTCCATATTGAAGAGCCCGAG
>CAZUEG010000024.1:0-8019 GCA_964619495.1 uncultured Candidatus Saccharibacteria bacterium
GTAATGATTATTTTTATCGGCATCGCCACATCTTTAAGAATTCAGGAATATCAAGCCCAAAAAACTCTAGTCCCACTAATCTTTATTGCTATTTTAATAAATTTCACCCCGGTTATCATCGGGACGATCGTCGACGCCTCGAATATATTGATGAATTTTTTTCTTGATGGTATTTCTGGCATTAAAGTATGGCAAAGCCATGTGGCCGCCCAAGGTTCAATAATTGGGAACATTATAGAAGCAATTACAAATCCTCTTACGAATCCGGAGGCAGCTATGAAAGCTATAATATCAACGTTTTTCAACTTCATATCGGCAACAATGATTATGATTTTCGCTTTCTTGTTTCTTGTCCGTCATATTGCGATTTGGATTCTTGTAATTTTATCGCCTCTTGCTTTCGCTTCTTATATTTTTCCCACTACCCGTAGTCTTTTCACGACATGGTGGCGGCAGTTAATGCAATGGTGTTTTGTTGGCGTCACCGCCGGTTTCTTTTTATATCTGGCGAATCAATTGATTTTAAAATCGGCCGATTTGAAAATCAGTTCACCTCCTTCTAAGGGAACAGTAGAGTCATTTATTGCCACCTTGGTACCTTATATTATTAGCACCGCATTTTTGTTATTCGGATTAATGACCGGTTTTTCTACGAGCGCCATGGGCGCCAGCGCGGTTATCAATTTCACCAAAAAGAATGCCAACCGTCTAAGAAAATTTTCGCAAGCCAAAACCGTTTCAGCTCTGCGGGGAATTCCTTTCGTATCAAATTTAGAGGGAAGATATATGCGTTCGCTTGAGGGGATACCCCTACTAGGCAATGCCCTTGGTGGTCGAGGCGCGTATACAAAGAGACTTCAGGGAAGGGCTTCAGCGTCAATGCAGAAAATAGAGCAAATCGCCCTTGATCCCGGCGGCGATAAAATCATCGAGGATATGTCGAAAAGCGCAGGCGTATCTGGCGATAAGGTAGCCGCAATTCAATATCGTGCTAAAGAAGGTAATCTATCATCAAGTCAGACAATGCGCGACGATGTGAAAAAATTGAAGAAACTCGGCCATGATATGAGCGCTGTCTACGACGTTCACCCTGAATGGAGTAACGATGATTCAAAAGTTAGCAAGGCTGATGAGTTGAGGTATGCGGGGATGGGAATTCCTAAGGGTAAGATGTTAAACCAGAAGAAATTTGAAGACAATAGGGATCAAATGAAGCATCTTGATGGGGCTAAAGTTTTGAATTTAGATAAGGAGGCCTTTAAAGACCAAGGGGTTGTTGCGGGAATGACTGCCCGCCAGGCGTCGCAATTGATAAGCGCCGGAGCGATGGAAGAGATGAACCAGATAACTGAAACAATTTGTAAAATGACTGGATATACTGGTGGTAAGGTATTAGCCAAGATGGTATCTGGTATTGTGACGCCACCAAGAACAACGCTGCCTTCTGGAGGCACAACAAGCAATGTGAGCAACGACCTGATAAATCACATTGTTACCCAGCAGTCTGCTGGCAAATGGCCGGTTTAAAGCACAACTATGCCAAATAAGTTTGAAATTAACAGCAACGACCTTTCTGTCCTTCCGGCGAATCTTGCCGAATATCTTATCTCGCCGGAATTAACGGAAGATCTTGTGAAAATTGCCACTAAGTATGATTTATCTGGAAAATCAAATGCCGTGAATCTAACAGGTGGCAACGGATATACAGAGTTTGTGCGGCTTGTTACCGATACCCTAAAAGGAGATCTTCCTTACGAGAGCTTTGAAGATTTAGCTAAAGAATTGCTAAAAATTGACGATGACACCGCAAAAAATCTTGCCAAAGATGCTGATGAGTTATTTTTTATATATTTCAAAAATGATCTTAGGGGATTGTATCAGGAAAAGCAAAAGGTGGCGGATATGTTTCTAAGAACCGAAAAACCGAATATTAAGACAGAAACGCCTCGAGCACCAAGAAAGTTAAAAGAAGATTCATATCGCGAAACGATTGATTAGCTGTTTATGCCGCTAAAAATGAGAAAGGAGAGCGTGAGCTCTCCTTTTTTTGCCTCCTACTCCGGAGGCTTGTAATCTTCCCAGGGATGGTAGTTCCTGGGAGCGAACGGCACACGTGGTGCCGCTGGTGCCGGCGTCCCGCTTGCGGGCGGAGCCGGCGCGGCTGGCGCCCCGCTGGGTGCGGCTGGCGTCGCCGCGGCCGCGGGTGCGGCCGGCCGACGGAAAATTCCGAAAAATGCGCGGAGAACTCCGCCCACTCCTCGGAAGACGATCCCCAGGACCATCAACAAAATGATCCCGAGGAGGAGGGCGATAACGATTGTCCACATTCTTCACCTCCTTGAATTCTGCCTATACTATACCACACAAGTACTCGCTTTGTCAACAACGGGGTCGGACCCCGTTGATTAAGTTAATTCAATTACCGTGATGTAAAACACCACGAGGACCGTCCTCGAGGACGGTCCTCGTGGTAGGGGTCGGGTGAAAAATACACGAGCTCTGTCCTCGTACAGGGGTTTTAGCATCAACGAGACTCGCCTTCGCTTCGATGAGCTACGGCAGGGCAAAGCCCGGCGACGTTGATCTATCGACAATCTCTCGACATCGGATGTCGAGAGGTCCGCAAACAACAATGTGACGACATTCGATGTCGTCACATTAATTTGGTATCGTTAAGCCTTTTTAGTTGTCAGTTTGTTGCGGAATAACAATAGAACGATGAACGCCAAAAAAGACATCATACTTCCATAAAAGAAAGTTGCCGATGAGTTTATTCTCGTCCATAATAATCCGCCAATCAAAGAAGCAAAAAATGTACCAATAGCGATTAGGGTATAATATGCGCCGAAATATGTTCCCGATTCTTCTTTGGTAATGAATTCCGCCAGATATGACTTGGACACTCCGTCGGTTAAGGCAATATAAATGCCATAAACGGGAAAAACAACCCAAAACCAAGCGGGGTTTCTGATTAATCCGAAAGCGAAATAGACAATCGAAAAAACAACCAGCCCGATGGCAAAAACTTTCTTTGCCCCTATTTTGTCGGCTAAAGAACCGGCCGGAGCGGCAAAAACGGCTTGTGAAACATTATAGAGGACATAAGCCAATACCGTAGCAGTAGTTGCCAGTCCTAAGTCTTTAGCGCGCAATAAAAGAAAAGCATCGGAGCTATTGCCGACGGCAAACAAGAAGCTGATGACTAAAAATATTTTCATTTGCGGATTAAACATTCTCCAGCTGATTTTGACAAATGACCGTTTTTCTTGGATTTGCGGCTTTTTCCCTTCCTTGACGAATATTATTAAAAGCAGGATTGCGATTACCGCTGGAATAAAAGCGATAAAAAAAGTTTGCCGGATGTTATCTTTAAGGAGATATAGAACCAGAAGCGCCACTAGTGGGCCAAAGACTGCTCCCAAACTGTCAAAAGCGCGGTGAAAACCGAAAACATACCCCTTGTTTTCCGGCGTTGCGCTTTCTAAGAGCAAGCTATCGCGGGCGGCAGTTCTTAGTCCTTTCCCGAATCGGTCAACCAGGCGGGCGAACAGTACCATCGGCCAGCCGAAAGCCAGCCCGATAAGTAATTTGGAGACGGCGGCAAACGAATATCCCCAGGCAACAAATACTTTTCTCCGTTTCAAATAATCAGAAAAAGCGCCAAAAAAATATTTGGTAATACTGGCAACCGCTTCGACCAGTCCTTCGATCAAGCCGACTACCGGAATCGACGTCTTCAAGACGGTGGTCAAAAACAGGGGAACAATCGGATAAATCATTTCCGACGCCAAATCGTTAAAAAAGCTGATTAGGCCGAGGAAAAATACATTACGGGGGACTTTCTCGATTATCATGAGCGTAAACACCTTAAATCTTCCAAATCTCTCGACATATCTCTCGACATCGAATGTCGAGAGATTGATATCGAGAAATAAAAGCGACTAAATAAAATTTTTTAAGTACCTCTGGCGTTTTGTTTCCGGAAATTTTTCGATTGCATAGCGGAGCATTGTCCGCGGCATAATCTTATAATATTTTTTTAGAAATTCCTCTTCGACAGCTAAATCGCGGTTACCGATTTCTCTCAACATCCAGCCGGCTGCCTTATGAATCAGGTCTTCTTTGTCTTTCAGTAGCATTTTGGCAATCTTTAGGGCGTCTTCGTATTCTTTCTCGCGGATAAAATAAAAAGTTGCCATAATCGCGATTCGCCGTTTCCATAGATTTTTTGACTTGGCAAAGTCGTAAAGAAAGGCGCGGGATTTGCCGGATAAGTATAAATATCCGCCGATAATTTTAGGTGCCGATATATCCACCAAATCCCAATTGTTAATCCCGGCGTGATTTTTCAGATAAAAATTAAAAATAATATGTTTTTCCTTAATATCCGATTTCAAAAAACGATTTACCAGGATAAAAACCGCGGTTGCCCGTTCCTCATGTATTTTTGATTTTAATAGTATTGCTAAATCAAGATAAGAAAGATAGTGATATTTTTTAGCGATACCTCTGTTTTCCGCATTTTTAAGACCGAGGAATTGATCACCCTCGCCGTATTGTCCCGGGCCTGATTTAAAAAACCGCTTGAATATTTCAATCTTCTTCGGCCGGGTAAACTTCTTGAGATCTATTTTTAAATTAGACAATACAGCCATATGGTATTTTTATCATTTTTAATAATTAATAGCCTTGCGCGAGGACCGTTCTCGCGCACGTCTCCGTGTTATCATTTTTTTAGGTAATCTACGATGATGAATAACTTTTTCTAATCCCATTTTCATATTATGGCGTTTAACCGCCTTATTAATCATTGCATCTAAACCGTTGCGATATTCTTCGGTATCCGTTTTCTTAAACTGGGGAATCAGTTCAGGCCTCTTCCTTTTAAGAAAAGAAAACAGCCGGTTCTTAATTCTAGGATTAAGATTCAGATGTTCAAACCAGACTTCTTTTACCCCGCATTTTTGCAGTTTATCCAATAATGCGTCCACTCTCTTTTCGCTGTCGATAAAATAGGGGAGGATCGGCCCGATGAACGCATAGGTCCTAATTCCGGCACGGTGCAATTTATTTAGCGCTGTAAGCCGCGAACTGACGGGCGGAGCATTTACTTCCAAAAATCGTGATACTTTGTCGTCTAGGCTGGTAATCGTAAATCCCACGGTGGCATTTTTCAGTTTTTTCAGAATATCAATATCTCTGACCGCCAGCGGCGATTTTGTTTGAATGGCGATTGATCCCTGATAGCCGAAATCAACAAATACCTCGAGGCATTTTCGTGTCAATTGATATTTGGCTTCCGGTCCGACATAGGGATCGGTAACGGAGCTGAAAAATATTGATCCGTAATCTTTTCCCGGAAAACGTTTTTCCAGCTTGGTTAACTTGGTTTTTAATAATTCCGGGGCGTTGATTTTTACATCCAGATATGTTCCCCATGTTTCGTCGGGGTGCTTCCAGCGGGCGATTTGCGCCGCATAGCAATACATACAGCCGAAAATACAGCCATTATAGGGATTGATAACCCAATCTGATCCGGGCAGTCCGGATTTCGTTAAAATTGTTTTCGCGGTAACCAAATTTATTTCTAACTTCATAAATCAGCCCACTTACGGGACCCGGTTCCGTAAGCACCGTGAATACGGTCATTTTGTATTTTCTTTGGAGAGGGAAATCAATTCATCCAGCAATTCCTGGCGATATTTGTTGATGTAATCGTAAATATAATCGAACAGGTTTGGTTTCAGGTTGTAATATTTGGTGTTTTGCGGAAATTTTGTTTCCATCAGATAATCAATTTCATCGCGGATTTCCGGCGAACCGGTTTGCAAAAAAGTTTTGATTTTCAACGGATTATTGTTTATAAAGGCAATCGCTTGCTTGTGTCTTGCTAAATATTCTGATGCTTCTAAGTTTCCTAGAGCTATCTCGATTAACTTGTTATATAACGCCTTTGAGTTTCGGATAAATTGTCCGTATCCGCCGTTATCCACTTCAAAACGCAGATAATCGGCGAAAAACACATTAAGCATATGCTTCGGCATCATATCCGGCAGTTTTTGAGGATCGGAGGCGGTGACAGATTTGATAATTTCATTCCCCCTATCTACGACTTGCGTTAAAATAGTATCGATTTCCTGCTTTTTTGTTTTTAAAACCGATTTTTCTTTTTCTTTGTGGTCTTTCAATTCCGGATATTTTTGCCAAATAATTTCATGAATCGCGCTGATCGTCCTTGTCAGTTCTTCCAGCGCCTTAATCGGCAGTTCGCCGTATTTTTCGCCGGCATCTTTGAAATATTTTTCCAATTCGATAAACATAATCCCCTTAGGTTCACGGGAGGAAAAATATTTTTTATCTAATGCCAGAATATCTTCGATCGTCAAAGCGGCTAATGCTTCTTGCCTTGCCTGGGTGAGTGTGTTTTCGTAGTTCATATGAAATAGTTAAAATTTATATGCGGAAACTAATATATTGCTGATATGTCAATATCCACGGCATCATCTATTTTGCCATGGTGCCTACCCATTGTCTTTTCCGATGAGCGAGTAACATATTTCTTGATGATTTCCTTTTTTTGTCCGGTCGAAAGATTTTTATTATTAATTGCCGGACCGCCGATACACCCGCCGTCGCAATTCAACAAGTCAAGAAAACGGTATTTGCCGGTTCCGGCGCGGATGTCGCCATATGCTTTCTTAATATTATCAATCCCGTCGGTAACTAAAATTTCTCCGTCATTAAACAACCGGCTGATGCGTGACGTTGAAGCAAGGCCGCCGGAAACCGGATAGATCTTAGTATATTCGCGGACAAAAAATCAAAATAATATTCGCGGCTGAAATCCTCTGCCCTAATTCCTTGAGCGTCAAAAATATCTTTTAATTCTTTAAGGGTGATTACGGCGTCGATCAGCTCGGGATACCTCGGGGCTTCAAGCGATGCTTTAGCAAAGCAGGGGGAAATAAACACCACCTTATGATCTGGGTGATAGTGCTTGTAAATCTTCGCCATCGCCGCCATCGGCGACATTACAGGAATCAGATACTCTACCAGATCCGGATATTTGGTTTTCGTAAAGGTGATGACCGTCGGGCAGGGGGTGGAAATGAACAGTTTCTGTTCCGGATGGGATTTCACATATTGAACGTAAGCCCAGTTGACCATCCGCGCTCCGTAAGTAAGCTCGGTAACTTTGTCAAATCCCAGATGTCTTAACATCCCGATAATCGCCGGATAGGGAAAATCAATATTAAATGTCGGCGCCAATAGAGCAACCGATTTGTTGTTCTTTATCAGTTCGATTTTTTCTTGCATATGTTTACGGCTTTAATATCCGCCGCAACGGCAAATCAATGGCATTAAGCCGCTATCCGCCTATTTATCAAAATCGGCCTATGAGCCAAAAAATGTGGCAATTGCCACCCGGCAGGAGTTCGACAGACCGACGCCGACAATGTCGTCGGTAATGTCCTCTAGTTCCAGCTGGTGCTCGCCGGAATACACATAATTACCGCTGATTTTTGCTAGCCGCTTTCCATCAAAATCGTAAACTTCATTTTCTGTAAAATAACCGATCTTTTTCCCTTCGTAATTATAAATATCGTTATCGGCTATCCATCCGATTTTTTCGGTTTCGCGCATGATATCGTTGCCGACTATTTTAATCATATTTTAAAATTAAAGCCCTAAAGTATTAGCAGTGTAAATATTTATAAACTGCGGAATAATTATTAGTAAACCGATCAATGGCAAAACAATCATTGCAACAGTGATAATCATCGTCCATAAAAAATATTTCCTTGTTTTTTCAACCGATTGGTAAATATTATCCAGTTTTTTATCCTGTTCTTCGAATTTGGTTAAAATTTCTTGTTCCATATTATTTTATTCAATTCTTATTTACATACTTTACTCTATCAAAAAACCGCCGAATTGGTAAGCCATCCCTATTTTCGCCTGGTGGCGCAATACCAATTAGCGGTTTGTTTTCACCGTTTAATATATTTTACTGACCCG
>CAZUEG010000025.1:0-7972 GCA_964619495.1 uncultured Candidatus Saccharibacteria bacterium
TCGTTAAGATTTTGGGAAAGATATACCGGCACATAGCTACCGTTTGTCGAGATAAAATTCGATCTTTTGGTGAAAAGTTTTGCGTCAAGATGGAAATATATCGGATATTTTCCTTTTAAATCAACGAAGAGACGGCTGATTGTTTCCTGATTGCGAATCAAAGGCGATGAATAAATAACGTCGATTTTCTTATCGCGTAATTTCTTTGCCATTCCTTTTATCTGACTGATTCCGTCCGCCGATAACGGGTTATCAACCCAGCCGCTGAAGCGGTTTTCGAGATTCCATTGCGATTTGGCATGCCTTAGTAAAATTAATTCCGCCATATAATATTAGTATGCGTTAATTGATTAAAGTGGCTTTTGGATGTACGGATTAAAATCATAAAACGCAAAACTGATAAGAACATATACATAAAATACAATAATGATAAACTCGATAATCGAATACGCCAAATTAAGTTTATGGCAATTCCTTCCCAAGCTGAATTCGTTGACGCGATTCAAGATTGAAGCCAATCCGTAATCAAATAAACCGAATATAAAAGTGATAAAGCCGTAGTACATAAAGCGGTCATTATAAACCAGAGAAAAAATCATAAACAAAACAGAAAGAAGAATCATAATAATCGGAAACTTAACCTTCCCGATTGACTCAATCAGTTTTGCCGCTTGCGTTCCTAGTGATCTAATTTCGTCCATAGTGTTTTATTTATCCTAATTCCTCTTCGATTCTTAATAGCTGATTGTATTTCGCCACCCTTTCTCCCCTCGCCGGCGCGCCGGATAACAGCCATCTCGTTCCCAAACCGACCGCTAAGTCGGCAATGAAGTCGTCGTTTGATTCTCCACCGCGGTGTTTGACAAATACTTTCCACCCGGCGTTCAGCGCCACTTTTGCCGCATTAATTGTTTCGGTAACGGTGCCGACCTGGTTCGGTTTTAATATCAACCCATTACAAGATCTACTCTGAATCGCCGCTTTGATTCTTTTAATGTTCGTTGTTAAGAGATCGTCGCCGACAATTTTTATTCTTTGCCCGAACTCTTTTACCATGTCGGAGAAGCCGGCAAAGTCATTCTCGTTAAGACCGTCTTCCAGGGCGAATATCGGGTATTTATTGATTATTCGGCGATAAAAATCCACCAATGCTTTCTTGTCAACTTCATTGCCCTCAAACCGATACTTGCCGTCTTTATAAAATGCGGCGGCGGCGGCATCGATAAACAGCTGGTCTCCGTCGCCACCAACCTCTTTAATCGCTTCGGTAATCATTTGGAGAGGAGTTTCGTTATCGTCGAGCGGAGGCGTCAGGGCCCCTTCGTAACCGACATTTAAACTTGCTTCGCCGAATTGCGCTTTAATATTCTTCTGTAAAACCCGATAAATATTAACGCCCCTTTCCAGCATTTTATGATAATTTTCTCCGGACGGAATAACAATATATTCCTGGAAATCAATTTTACCGCCGGCGTGCATTCCTCCTTCAATCATCAGAATGCCCGGCTTGGGCATTTGCGCCCTTGATCCCGATATTTTTGCAATATATTGATACAAGGGAATACCAAGCGCTCCGGCCGCCGCGCGGGAAACGGCGATGGAAACCGCGAGAATCGCGTTTGCCCCCAGCTTGCTTTTGTATTCAGTGCCGTCTAAAGAAATCATCAAACCGTCAATCTTTTCCTGATTTATAACATCTTGGCCAACCAGCGTTTCCTTAATTATCGTATTTATATTATTGACGGCATCAATCACCCCCTTTCCTCCATACCGCGCTCCGCCGTCTCTTAATTCCGCCGCTTCCGTAGCGCCCGTAGAAACGCCCGAGGGAACTGCGGCGCGGTATAAGCCGGTGTCGGCAGTCAGATCAACCTCGACGGTCGGCGTTCCTTTTGAATCAAGAATTTCCCTGCCTTTTATTGACCGGATTTTATTTTTTTCCATAGAAATTGAGTTAATTTAACCCTTCTAGGTACTCGTACGCCGAAAGCGCTGTTTTTGCTCCGTCTCCACAGGCAATCACGATTTGTTTATATCTGTTATTGGTGACATCTCCCGCCGCAAATAGGCCGGGGGTCTTCGTTCTTCCGGTTTCCGGATCAATAATTATCTCGTCTTTATTGTTAAAATCGACCAATTTCTTCAAGAAACCGGTAGCCGGAACGGAGCCGATTTGAATAAATATTCCCTTCACCGCCAAGGTTATATTTTCCTTCGCCACCTGATCAAAGTATATTAATTCGTCAACGAAGCTTCCGCCTTTGATTTCAGTAACTTTGGCATTTAAAATAACTTTAACTTGGCTGTTATTCTTCACCTGCTCCTCTATTGCCTTGTCGGCTTTTATTTTATCGCTGAATTCAAGAATATACACTTTAGAGCAATAATTCATCAGTTCTTTCGCCGCATAGAATCCGGAATTGCCGCCGCCGACGACTGCTACCGCTTTGCCATTAAAAACCGGGCCGTCGCAAGTTACGCAATACGATACCCCCTTACCAATAAATTCTTTTTCGCCGGGAACTTCAAGAGGCCGCGGGTCTCTTCCGGAGGCAATTAAAACAGACTTTGCCGAATAGCTGTCTTTTTCTGTTGTCTTAACTTCAAAAATATTATCAATTTTTTCTATTTTTGTTACCTCCTCCCCCTCATTAATATCAACGGCAAACTTACCCAGATGTTCGCGGAAGCGGGCCATTAAATCCATCCCCGATATCTCCATAAATCCAGGGTAGTTTTCAATAGACAAAGCCCATCCTGCTTGGGATATAAAATTTTTAGCAATGATCAAAGTGTTTAATTTTTTACGGCTGGCATAGATTGCCGCCGTAATTCCCGCCGGCCCGCCGCCAATAATAATCAGGTCATACATATTCCCTCTTTTTATATCTTAATTGCTTCGGGTATGGAATTTATCAGATCGCTGGCCATCGTTGATTCGCCCAATGACTTGGCGGCAATTTCCCCCGCCAGTCCATTGATATACGCCGCCGCCTGGCCGCTGACAAAAGGACTTAAGCCGCGCGCCATCAATGCGCCGGCAATGCCGGACAGGGTATCCCCCATTCCCCCTACCGTCATAAACCCGCACCCTGTTCTGTTTAACGCCACTTCGTTTCCGTCGGAAATAATATCCACCACGCCTTTTAATATGATTGTTGTTTTCAGGCGCGCCGCTTCTTCTTTTACCGCTTTTATTTTTTCCTCTTCGGATAATTTATAAACTTCACGCCCGGTAAGAATACAAAATTCGTAAGTATGGGGGGTAATTAAAAACGGTTTACCTTTAATTATTTCGCCATTTGACCTTAGGGCGTGAATTGCGTCGTTATCAATAACTGCCGGCACCTCCAGTCCGGACAAGAACTCGACAATCGCCTCTTGGGTCTCCGACGATCTGCCGATTCCTCCGCCAATGACAACGGCTGTCTTATCCGAACTGACCACCTTTGCCGATTCGACCATTGAAATGAGAACTGCCAAATGATCACGGGTCAATCTTATTCCATCTAATGGATACGCCGCTAAGTCCGGCATAAACGACGCAATAATATCGGCCGCTCTTTTGGGAGCGATTATCCTAACCATATCAACCCCAGCTTTAAAAGCCGCCAAGCCGGATAAAGCCGGCGAGCCGCTATAGAATTCCGAACCGCCGATAACCAGAAGCAGGCCGTAATCGTATTTCCTGGCATCGCGCGGACGCGGCGGATATGCCGTCTTTAGTATTTCTTTATTAATTTCAATCATATTTGATGGTTTTTCCGATTAATTTATCTATTCTTGTTTGGGCATTCTTGTTTGAGCATTCTTGTTTGAGCATTCTTGTTTGGGCATTCTTGGCTAATTATACCTCTTAATATATTAACGGCAAGTATCAAAAAGCCGCCATATCGGCGGCAACTTCCGGTTGTATTAACTTATCTTCATTTCCTTAAGATACTTTCTTAATTCCGGGCCGTATTGAGGATGTTTTAAGGAAAGGTATAGGTGGGATTTAAGCCAGGCGAGTTTATTGCCGCACTCCAGCCATTCTCCTTCAAATTCGTATCCGTAGACCGGTTTGCCGTCGTTAATCATTTCCTCCCAGGCGCCGACCAGGCGGTTTTCCCCTTTGACGGATTTTGCCCTTTTCAAGTAATCAAAAGTTTCGGGGATTAAGATCGATCGGCCGACATGAACCAAGTTAGAAGGCGCTTCTTCAATTTTCGGTTTTTCGATGATTGATTTTATTTTATAAAGCCGATTGGCAATTTTCTCGACCCCAAAGACACCGTATGATGGCAGTTCTTCATCGGGAATTTTTTTAATCGCCACGACTGTTCTTTGACAAGTCTTAAAAACCTTCAGAAGCTGGGTTAAACAGGGAACAGGATTATCGATAATATCATCGCTAAACAACATCGCGCATGGCTCGCCGTTTACCATATCCTCTGCCTGTAAAACGGCGTGCCCGTCGCCTAGCGGTTTTTTTTGATAAACAAAAGAAAAAGTCAGATCGCGAAACCGGTCGTAATACGCCTTGATTTCTTCCAGTGCCTGGGTTTTCTTATTTTCTTTCAGGAATTTTTCCAGTTTTAGCGATTCTTTAAAAAATTCTAAAACCGGTTTCTTCTCCGCTGATATGACAAATATAATTTCTTTTATCCCGGCTTGGCACGCTTCATCCACCGCATAATAAACCATCGGGTTATCAACAATCGGCCAAAGTTCTTTCGGCACCGACTTAGATAACGGCAGAAAACGGGTCCCCAGCCCGGCGACAGGGACAATTGCTTTTTTAATTTCTTGGCTCAAAATTGATTCTGCCATATTTGCCGTAAAATGATTTATGATGTTTGCGGGTGATTGTCATTTAAAGTTTTTCGCATAAATGCGGGAATCTCCCACTTTTTTTCCTCTTTAAGCATTTCCTCTTCCATATCTTCAGTGGCCTGTTTTATTTGGTTGGCGTTTCGCCTTATTTTAATAATGACCGGCGCGGCGATAGGATTATTATCCAAAGGCAGATTGGCCCGTTCTTCGCCCTCTTCTTTCTCTCTGCCACCAGAGGCAGTTGATTGCCCGGTTTCTTTTGCGTTTATACCGCCGTCATTCTTATTATTATTCTTTGGCCCTTTTTTCGCCATGTTTTTTATCTTGTTTTTTTTCTTTCTGCCATTAATGTTATTCTTTTTGACGGATTGCTTTTTTCTTACCGGTTTTTTTGCCTTCTTTAAATTATCATTGACTGGTGCTTTTTTAAAAATGTTATCGTTTTTAGACGGAAAAATTTTCGTCCCGCATCCGGTAGCCAAAACTGTGACCGTCGTCCGGCTATCCAAAATATGGTTATGCGATACGCCAAAGATGATTTTTGCGTCTTTATTTGCCGACTCGCCAATCGTTTTTGAAATAAGGTTAATTTCTTCAAGCGTCAGTCCCCGGCCATTGATATTATAAATAACACCCTTCGCTCCGCGCGCCCCATAGGAATAAAGGAGGCTGGAAAGAATACCTTCTACTGCTTTTGTGCCGCGATCCGTTCCCTCGACGCATACGGTATTTAAATATGCCAGTCGCCCGCGACCGTCGAAAACAGCTTTCAGGTCGGCGAAATCGATATTTATCAGTCCCGGTTCATAAATCGTCTCCATTAATCCGGTTAGCGACTGTCCCAAACCGTCATTCACTGCCTGAAGCGCCTGATTTAACGGCGTATCCCGGCCGACAATATTAAATATTGCCTCGTTAGAAATGACGGTATAGGCGTTCAAGTAAGGACGGGTTTTTTCTATCGCTAATCGCGCCGCTTCCATCTTTCTGCCTCCCTCAAAAGAAAACGGAAGGGTAAAGATGCCATAGACGATTGCTACGGTATTTTTTAGCGTTTTCGCCACAACCGGCGTTGCTCCCGAACCGACGCCGCCGCCGAGACTGCTGACGATGATATAAAGATCGCTCTGATTGGGACCGGTAAACGCTTTTTCCCATTTATCCCGGTCGCTAACCGCCGCCGCTTGCCCCAACTCGCTGTTTCTGCCGGTCCCTAAACCGCGGGTCAACTCCTGGCCAAAGGCAATTCTTTTGATTTTACTGCCCAGCTTTTCCAAAGCCTGTAGGTCAGTGTTTAAAGCGTAAAAACTGGCGCGGCTTAACTTCCCGGCTAATCCGTTGACAATCGACCCGCCCCCGCCGCCGATCCCGATTACCTTAATCTTTGTGTCTTTAACGCCGCCATGTTCCTTCTTTTTCACTGCATCCCTCGCAACAGATGATTTAACCGCCAGTTTTTTGCGATTCAAAACAGACTTTGCCTTAGCTGTCTTGAAAATATGCTTTTTGATTTTCTTAGCCATTAGTCTAGGTTAATCCCTAGAACAATGCGTGTCAATCAACGATTTACTCCCCTAATTCGGCCGGCCGATGGTGTCCGGTGGCGATTAAATATATCTCTTTACTGTGTTTTGTCGTTGCTTTAGGCCGGAAGATTCTGACTGTTTTAAAATTTATTTTTGCCTCTTTTATAATTTCTCGTGTATCGTTGCCTTCAAAAATTTTGGCGATTAATGATCCTTTTTCGACTAATATTTTCTCTGCCAAAAGAAGTGTCTGATATACCAGATCGTTGATAACTCCGCAATCAGCAGAAATGATTCCCGTTGTTTTCGGCGCCATATCTGACGTAATAATGTCGTAACCGTTGGTATTTGAAAACAATTCTGTAATGCCTAATTGATAAATATCTTCCTGAATAAATCCGGCGTTTTTTGGAAGATCGATCCGCAATTCATTCAAATCAACGCCTGTTACCGTTCCCCTATCGCCGACAATTTCAGATATGCATTTTAACCAAGATCCGGGCGCCGATCCCAGATCCAATACCCGATAGCCTTTTTTAATTAAATGAAATTTTTCGTTAATTTCTTTGAGCTTATATACCGACCGCGCCGGATATCCTTCCTCGCGAGCTTTTATAGTATAAACTTCTCTTTTTTTATCCTTGCGATACATATGGGTAAGTTCTCAGTTCTCAATTTTCAGTTTTCATCCGCCGGCTGGCGGCTAAATACCGACAGACGAATTACTAATTTCAATGATAATAATCTTTAATGCTGTATTATATCATTTGTTTGGTTAAGGTTGGACCTCAACCAATAGCTTTATTATTATTGTATCAGTCCGGCATGTTTATGTAACCGTTGGCAGAGGAGAGCTCTCAGACGGTCATTGGCGAGTACACCATCTAGGCGTACCCGCAAAAAGGTTGCGATGGAAGTCGCAACTTTTTTTACTTTCAAACTTGTTAAACCTTAAACAAAAGAGCCTGGCGTTGCCACCAGGCCCTTTTTTGCTCTTGCGAAGCTGGGGCTAGAATTTTCAGCCCCCGCTCGCCGGGCATTCTTCCGAAAACCCGGCGGCGCAGATCGTCGCATGGGCGATCCCTCGAGCGGCGCCGACGTTCCGACCGCAGCCGGCGACGCCAACGGCGCCGACATTGCGGCCCCCTTGGCTGTAAGCCAACAGTGCCGTTCCGTAAACGGGGTCATTTTTGGGGTCGTACCCAGCAACGACCTCGCCGTCTTTGAGCCGGCGACGCAGCTCGGGGGTATCGACCCCCGTCACCAGCGCCATCCGAGCAACCTGCTCGGCTAGTACTAGCGTTCCGGTGTCGGCTCCCATGTTGACACCGACGACCATGGGACCAGCCGCGTCAACGATGGCGATTGCCACTATTACCTTTTCAATCTCGGTGGCGGCCGCGACCGCCGAGATCGCTGCCGAAATAGCCTTTAAAACATCTATGAACATTTCTCACCTCCCGATAATACTGTAGAATATCTTTACCGATAAGTCAACTTGTCAGCGAATTCTTGTAATGATAATGATAGATAATACTTAATTTTATGGAATCTCGGGAAATTTCCATTAATCTTCCGCCGGTCACCATCGTGATTCCGGCATATAACGAAGAAAAACACCTTGCCAATAC